>JBFKCZ010000202.1:0-5566 GCA_041620035.1 Pseudomonadales bacterium | reverse complement strand
GCTCTCGGTGCCCCGGTAGAGCCGCCACGTCATGTACTCGACGAAGCGCGTTTTGCCACAGCCTGTGGGGCCCTTGAGCAGCACGGGCAAGCGCGCCTGATAGGCCGCCTCGAAGATCGCTACTTCGTCGGCGAGTGGCAGATAGTAGGGGGCTTTGACACTCATGGTACGAATGCCTCGCGGCCCCGGTGGAAGGTGAAGAACTGCTGACTCGAATTGCGGTTCACGAGATGACGACCATACATCGGGTGTTTCAGACTGCGCACTTCATGCTCGAGTTCGCCGAGGGTTGCACCCGATTCCGGGTCGACCAGGGCCTGGAAGCGATACTGGTGCTGATCCGATTCTTCCGTGATGTGCCCGCGCGACGAAAGCCACGTATGCGGTGACGAGAAGTCGGCGACGTAGATCGCGATGTGGTGACCATCGTAGTCGGGTAGTGCGGCGTCGGTTTCCGTGAATGTCAGCGTCTGCTCGGTGCCGATCGCGATGTCGGCGCGCCCTGGCTCTGTCCGCGCGGGCGCCCCGAGAACCGTACGATAGAAGGATGCGATCCCGGAAGCGGTGCCCGGGGCGACCTGCATGTCGAGCGCGCATATGCCGAGTCCGGTGCGCGACTCGGCGGGTGGCGCCGAGCAATGGTAGCGATTGCCCCATGGACACGTCACCGCCAGATGGTCGTCGTGCACTTCGAAACCGAATCGAGTGTCCTTGAGGCGACGTCCCACCTGATCGAGGCGGCGGCGCAGGTCGGCGAGGTCGCCGATCATGAGGTGGATGGTGCCGCGGAATACCTGTGGTTTGCCGCGTGGCAGATGGAACTGGGTTTCCCCGGCGTTGACCCAGAAGTTGTCGATGCCGAGCGTTCCGAAGTCCATGTACGGGTCGCGCGTCAGACCCAGCGCGGAGACGTAGAACAGATGGGCGATGCCGCCATCCGGCACCGTCAGATTGAGATGCTCCAGAAGGATGACGTTGCCCGTGTCTTCAGCCGATCGATCGAATGTTCGCGTCATGCCGCGTCGTCCGGAAACTGACGCCTGATTAGACCATGCTGGCGGGCGCATGGAAAAATCCACATAGTGATCAACGTTGATCGAGGGGGCAGCCATGTCGGAATCGGACTCTGATGCCGTTCTGGACGCGACGACGAAGCTCGTGCCGCTCCTGATGTCGACGCTCGATGCGCTCGCATACGTTGGGCGGCACCTGCACCCGCCCGATCTGCATGCGCTTGCCGAGGCGCTGGATGGCTTCGAGGAACGGCTGGCGCCTGCACGGGCGACGTTCGAATCGGCACCCTGGCCCGACGAACTCGGTGACTTCAAGGCACAGGTGCTGAAGAGCACCGATGCCGCGAACGCGGCCCTCGCGGGAATACGCGAAGCGGCGCGGGATGCGAACGGCGTCATGCGTGCGTATCGCGCGATGCGGCAGACGACGCGCGCGGTGGAAGCGCTCTATCCGCTCGCCAGCGCGCTCTCGCCGGTGAGCCGGTTTTTCCTCGATCCCGAACATCGCGGCGACGATGCTCTGTTGGCGCGATTGTCCACGGCAGAGCCACGTGACGATGTCGGTGTCCTGCATGCCGACAACGCGCGCGATCAGCGCGGCGGGATCTCTGCCTATGTTCCCGAGTACTACGATCCGTCACGGCGCTGGCCGTTGATCGTTGCCTTGCACGGCGGCAGCGGCCATGGCTTCGACTTTCTGTGGACGTGGCTGCGGGAAGCGCGCACGCGCGGATGTGTGCTGTTGGCACCCACGTCGGTGGGTGATACGTGGTCGCTCATGCAGCCGGAGATCGACATCGACCATCTGCGGGCGCGCGTTGCACGTGCGATGGAACATTGGTCGATCGACCCCGATCGGGTGCTGCTGACCGGCATGTCGGACGGCGGTACCTTCAGCATGCTGACGTCGATCATGGAGGCGGGACCTTACACGCACTTCGCGCCGATATCCGGCAGCTTCCATCCCTTCATTCTCGAAGGTTCGCGAAACATCACTGGTCTGCCGATGTATCTGGTGCACGGCGCGCTCGACTGGATGTTCCCCATCGCGATGGCGCGCACCGCGCGGGACGCACTCACTGCGGCGGGTGCCGATGTGACGTTTCGCGAAATCGAAGATCTGTCGCACACCTACCCGCGCGACGAGAACCCGAGAATTCTCGACTGGTTCCTCGGATGATCGAGATCGAACTGTTCAGCGCCGAGAAAGCAGCCGCGTTCGCGGCGCTCAATCGCGAATGGATCGAGCGGCTGTTCGCCGTAGAAGCCGAGGACGAACGGTTGTTCGCCGACCCGGGTCGGGAGATTGTCGACGTCGGCGGCCAGATCTTCTTCGCGGTGGAATCGGGTGTCGTGTTGGGCACTGCCGCGCTCATTCCCCACGGTGAAGGCGCGTTCGAGCTCGCCAAGATGGCGGTTGCGCCTCATGCCCAGGGGCGGGGCATTGGACGCCTGCTGATGGAGCATGCGATCGACTACGCCCGGCGGCAGCGAGTGGATCGACTGATGCTCATCACGAATTCGTCGCTGGCGCCGGCGCTCACGCTCTATGAGTCCGTGGGATTCGAGCGTCTCCCGGCCATCGAAGATCGGCGGTTCACCCGCGGCGATGTGGAGATGGTGCTGCGACTCTCACATGTGACCAGTCGCGTATAACAGCCAATTCGATGCCGCACCGTGCCGCCACCCCAGACGGGAATGCGCGTAGGTGTTTTCAGGTGGGCGGGAAGGGGATTTCCTTCGCTTCGAACATCTTCACGTCGATCCCCTTCGGCGGGTGCTTCTGCATGGCGACATTGAACTGCGCCATGTGTGCCGTTGCGAAGTGCGCCTTCAACGCATCGATACTCTGCCATTGCTCGAAGATGCGCAGGGTCGTTGGCTCGTTGAGGGCGGTTGTGAACGTGTAGTCGATGCAGCCCGCTTCCGCACGGCTGGCCTGCTCCATGGCCGCAATAGCGGCTTTGAGGGCATCCGTCGTGCCGGGTTCGGTCGCGATCTTTGCGTGAATGACGATCATGTGGCCAGTTGCTCCTGTGGCGGCTGCTGTTCCTGCGCGTCGGACTCACCTTCGACACTCGACCAGAAGTCACGCTGCGACTCCGGCGCGACCGCGAAGCGCTGCATCGACCACTCGACGCGCTCATCGGCGGTGAAGTGGAGCAACTCGTCGAGTGCTTCTACCGCGCGCAGGCGAGGTCGCAACCCTTCGTTGTTGGCGATCTGGATCGACAGTCCGGGCCGCGCGTTGAGCTCCAGCAACATGGGGCCGTGATGCACATCGAGTACGAAGTCGGCACCGAGATAACCGAGCCGCGTCACGTCGTGGCAGCGCGCAGCGAGAGTCACCAGCGCCCGCCAGTGTGGAACGACGATGTTCGACAGCGTGCGCCCCGTATCCGGATGACGAGCGACGGGGCGGTTGTGCTGAACGGCGGCGATGCTGCGTCCGGTGGCGATGTCGAGCCCGACGCCCACCGCACCCTGGTGCAGGTTGGCCTTGCCGTCCGACTCTTTGGTCGCAAGACGCAGCATGCCCATCACCGGATAGCCCTTGAAGACGATGATGCGTATGTCAGGCACACCTTCGTAGCTGATGTGCTCGAAGGTCTTGTCGGCGATGACTAACGTTTCGACGAAGGCGACGTCGGGTTTACCGCCGAGAGAGTACAGGCCACTGGTGATGTTCGACAGGTCGCGCTTGACGTCGGCGGCAGTGAGTTTCGCGCCGCTGGCTTTGACGAAGTAATCGCCTTCGCGACGAACGATCACCAGTATGCCCTTGCCACCGCTTCCCTGTGCCGGCTTGATCACGAACTGGTCGTACTTCGACAGCACTGCGTCGATCGCTTCGATTTCATGCTGTGTTCGGATGACCTGCAGTAGATCGGGTACGGTCACGCCGGCCTTGCGAACGACCATCTTCGTCTTCAGCTTGTCGTCGACCAGCGGATAGCGGCTGCGCTCGTTGTAGCGCGCGATGTAGGCGACGTTGCGCGCGTTCATGCCGAGCACGCCGTGGCGCCAGAGGCTCAGTGGGTTCGCCCAGGCCATCTATTTGGCCAGCGGCGCGAACCGCCGCAGCTCCGAGAGTCGATAGCCCGTGTACCTGCCCAGCAGCAGGATCATGGCCAGTACCACGAGGTGCAGTTCGGGGAAATTGAACGCCAGGTGGCGGGTCATTTCCTGATCCATCAGCAGGAACGCGAGCGTGGCTACCAGCAGGCTGCCGCCACCCTGAATCAGCACTTCGCGCGGGCCATCCTCTTCCCAGAGGATCGACATGCGTTCGATCGTCCAGGCGAGAATGATCATCGGGAAGAACGTCAGCGTCAGGCCGCCCTGCAGTCCGAGTTGGTAGCTCAGCACGCTGAACACACTCATGATCGCGACGACGACGATGACGAGGGTCGCAATCCTCGCGACGAGGAGCAGATTGAGGCTCGAAAGATACGAGCGGATGAACAGCCCCACCGACACGACCAGGAGGAAGCTGATCAGGCCCGGGATCAGTTTCGTCTGCAGAAAGGCGAGCGCGATCAACACGGGCATGAACGTGCCCGAGGTCTTGAGGCCGACGAGCACCCGCAGCAGCACGACGACCAGCGCACCGACCGGCAACAGCATGATCAGTTTGAACATGCTCTGCTCTTCGATGGGCAGGCTGTAGAGCGAGAACCGTGACGTTTCCTGCGCGGAACTCACGGCGAGGGCAAGCGCGGGCCGCGTCTGACTGATGATCGAGAAGTTGACGCGACTCCGGGTGCCGCCGACTACGTCGAGCACACCGGGTGTCGCTGTCTGCCAGAGGAGCAGGTTCGCCGTTTCAGTGACTGGCCCGGTCTGTGGATTGAACAGATGCCACTGACCGTCCTGCCACACCTGAACGAGATCCACGAGCGGTTGCCGGCGTCGACCGTCTTCGAGAACGAGCACCTGCACCGTACGCGCGGGTACACCCGCCTGGCCCAGCAGGTCGGTGAACACGGAGTACAGCGAGTAGCGGTCGAGCAGGAGGCTCACGTTCTGGTCTTTGGGCGTCACGTTGATCTCGCGAACGAGTTGTTGCGCGAGGGTCAGCCCATCGGCCGACCGGGGCAGAACGGCTGCCAGCAGGGTGGCGGCTGCCGTCTGGTAGGGCTCGTCGAAATACACGGCCGCGACGGCAGGGGGCGGATCCGGAGGTACGACGACGTTGTCGTCCTGAATGATCTCGAGCTTGTAATAGAGCGTATCGTCGCCGGCGCTGTCGCGCTTGGTCCATCTCGCGCGGCGCTGGCCGCGGCGATCTTCGATGGCGAAGCCGTAGCCCGCGGAAACGGCGTTCTCGCCGACGATCCGGAATCCGCTCTGGTTGGGTGGCAGCGTGAGTATGGCCTGCGTGGGGCCCCCGGCAGCCTGAAAATCGATGCGTGCTTCGATCTGCCAGAGCGTTTCCTGCGTGCCCGGCAGGAATGGCACGCCGTACTCGAGGTTCCGGAACACGGCACTCGAAATGCCGGCAACGGCCAACAGAGTCACTAAGAACAGGAACGGTCCGCGTTGAGTCATGG
>JBFKCZ010000201.1:0-5570 GCA_041620035.1 Pseudomonadales bacterium | reverse complement strand
GCGCACACGAAGATGGGCACGTCGAGTTCGACGCACTTGGCGTAGATCGGATACATGAGCGGATCATTGATACCGACCTGGGGGTTGTAGCCGGCGTTGAATGCGCTGAACGAACGCACACCGAACTCTTCATATTGCTGCACCATGGCACGAACACCCTTCATGCCCAGGTTCGGGTCGACGAACCCCTGGCCGACGAAACGGGTGGGATGTTCCGCGAGTGCTTTGCGGCTCACCTCATCGCCGACGCCGATCACGCCCACCTCGATGCCGAACCGATCCATTTCGTGCAGGGTGATGCTGATCGGGTCCTTCGCCCCGTATAGGGACTTGGGCACTTGTTTGAACATGTACTCGACCGGAAATTCGAAGTCCTTCGATCCGTCTTTGAGTTGTGCGCGAATGAAGTCGTACTGTTTGAAGTCCGACGCCGGGAATCCGATCATGGTGTCGACGATTCCGATGTCTTTTGGCATCGTCATCTTTAAAGACCGTACAGCGCGTTCTGGAACAGGTAGCAGCCCGAATCACGTGGGATCTCCGCGCGTGGCAAGGGCGTATTCACCTGGGAAGGGCGCGGACCGACGGATTGAGCGAGCGGCGCTAGCTTCTCGAGATCGAACTTGTAGAGCGCGGCCGCGTTGAGCCCCAGCAGTTTACGCCGTCGAGCTTCCGGAATGTCGTCGAACGTCAGCCGGAGCGACTCGAGGTTGTACGGGAACGTGCCTTCGTAGTGCGGGTAGTCGTTGCCCCACAGCACGTGGTCTTCGCCGACGTCCTCGATCCCCTTCAGGTCTTCTTTGCTCGGAAAGCTGGCGCCGTAGTAGCAGTTGCGGGCCGCGTACTCGCTGGGTTTCTCCTTCAGCACCCACTCCATGCCGGCATACGTCATCTCGCCGATGGCACCGGCCTTGAAACCCATGTGAATGCGATCGAGCGCCTTAAGCGCCGGGCCGACCCAGGCGCAACCGCTTTCCGTGAGGATGTACTTCAACTTCGGAAACTTCTCGTATGCACCGCTCATCAAGAGGTGTCGCCAGCCGACCTGGCAATAGAACGTCACTTCCGAGATCCACAGCGCCTCCGGAACCGGCCCGACGCCGTAGTCGGGTGAGCCCTGGCCGGAGTGTTGATTGATGACGAGATCGTGGTCCTGGATCGCGGCGAGCACGCGATCCCACGCGGGATCGTAGAGCGGTTTCAGCCAGGTGCAGTCGGGCGGGATGAGGGGCAGGAGTACACCGCCCCGCAAGCCCGCTCTTGCGATGAACTCGATGTCTGCGATCGCCTCGTCCAGGTCGTTCGGAAGGATCAAGCCGATGCCGGCGCGTCGGTGCGGGTCTTCGGCGCAGAAATCGGCGAGCCAGCGGTTGTGGGCGCGGATGCCGGCGAGCGCGTGCTCGTACGCTTCGGGCCGCGGTGGTTGTGCAGTGACGATGCTCTTCTTGAAGAATGGCGGCACCGTGTTGGGAAACACCACTTCGCCAACGACACCCTGGCTGTTCTGGTCTTCGGTGCGCACGGCCAGGTCCCAGTTGCGGAGCTTCTTGCGGCCGTAGTGCTCCTGCGACGGGTTCTTGTAGCCACCCCGCCATGCGTCGAACGCATCCCGGTACTTCGGATCGAGGTACTCGCGGTACTGCGCGTGACTGCCGCCCGCGTGCGTGTCCGCAGTGATCAGAATGTATGGCTCGTCACTCATGGTTCACCCTTTGTTGCCGTACCCGGCTCATCACGTCGCTGCAGTCGGGTTGTTGGGCAAAGCCCCGGCCCGGCGACCCGAGAGCGTCTGCAGGTTGGAAGCATGGCCTGCTCGATCGATGTTGTATCGCGACACGATCGCCAGCGCCAGAAAACAAAGCCCGAGATACACTGGCAGAAATGCAAGCGCGAGGTCCATGCGAATCTCGTGCGTCACTTGAGCGACACTCGTCACGCCATCGAGCCCGACGAGTGAGACGATCGTCCCAGCACTGATGATGCCGCCGGCCGAGATGGCTTTGTAGGCGAACCCGCGCGCCGCGAAGAACAGTCCCTCGGAACGTCGGTTGGTTACGATTTCACTGTCCTCGACGACGTCGGCCATCATCGAATCCAGGAGTACGCTGCCTATCACGAGTCCGATGACTTCGACGACGATGAAGGCCGAGTAGATCGCGAGGCTCAGCCAGCTGCCGAGTTCCGGCCAGAGACCGTTGAGCAGCAGAATGTAGGGAATGGGGTAGAGCACGAGGCGGCTCGACAGTGCCGCGATCGCGGCGCGGGGCTTGCCGAAGCGCGAGCCCAGGTACGGGCCGGCCCAGTACGCGACGACGGGCGATATGAGTACGAAGATGCCGGTGGTCGCGATCTGTGGCCCCGAGAAGCCGAAGAAGTAGGTGGTGTTGTAGAGGTAGAGCGCCGTGCCGAGACCGCCGGCGACGCCGACGGTCAGTCCGTACAGGAACAAAGCGGCAAAGTTGCGATTGCGTACCGACTGATAGATCTGACGGATCTCGCGTGTGATCGCGCCGAATCGGAACGTTTCGGTGGGCCGCGGCAGGGCGGCGGCCGCGCGTTGGGTGCCGAGCGCCGATGCCACGATTGCGGCTGCGATCAGCAGCGCGCCGACCGTGCCGTAGATGGTGTATCCGGTCTGCACGGTGACGCCGTATGCACCCACCCAGAAGAAGAAATTGACGGTGTGGATGCCATTGCCGCCATACCAGCCGAAACCATGTCGCAGTGCGAGCCACTTGTTGCGCCGGTCGTAGTCGGTTTCGAGATCGGGCAGGAGTGCGGTGGAAGGCACTTCGAAGAGGGTGGTACCCGTGCGGATCAGAAGCGCGAGCGCGAGCACGTACCAGAACGCAGTCTCCGGATTCACGTCGATGACCGGTGTGAACAACGCGTAGAACGATGCCGGCAGCAGGAGCAGCGCTGCGTACATGAAGGGGTGGCGTCGGCCGAGACGGGAACTGGTCTTGTCCGACCAGTGCCCAAGCAGCAGATCGGAGACAGCGTCCCAGATCATCGCGATCGCGAGCGCAATCGATGCCAGGTAACCCGGTATTCCGAGCACCTTGTTGGAGAAGATCAGCAGCAGATAACTGAAGGCGTTGTCCTTGATGCCATACGCAACCGAAGCCGACCCGTAAAACCAGAAGATCGGTCGACGCTCGAGTGGCACCGACTGCTGTGCGCGTGAGGTTTCGTGACCCAAGGATGCTCCCCGCTTCGAATTCATCAGCCACGTCGCAGTGGATCAGACTGCATTCTACGAGGCAACCGGGGCCGAAAAGGGACGCCGGGACGGGTTAACATCCTGCCGAACGCCGGGAGCATGAGGGGATGCATTCATCACGGACCGTCATCGCCGTTGCAGCTTCTATGCTGCTCGGTGGCTGCAACATCTACGAGGCCGCCTACACGGATCAGCCGCTGGGACTGCAGCTGGGTGTCGATGCGTGGATGGACCACACCTTGATGCCTTTGACGGGGTGCGATGCCCTGTCGGGCACCTGGAACGCCCGTGGCAACATCATCCGGGATGATCGCGTCGATGAGTCGGTGCTGGCGGCCGCAGTCGGCATGGCTGACGACCACCCCGACGCGGCATTCGCCGAGGAAGTTCGCGTCGAGCGGCGCAACGACGGCACCTTGTTGCTTGAGGCGCTCGATCAAGGCCGCGTGATCGCAACCCGCATCGTTTCCGCCACCAATGTCCGGTGCGATTCCGCCGGGTTCGCGGAGGTCCGAATGAACGGGATTCATCGTCTGGCCGTGGATGCGGCCGGAGCGCTCTGGGTTGGCGAACACCGATTTCCGAACGCGGGCGGTGATGCGTGTTCGCAGGTGGGCCTGTCGGGCAAGCTTGCGCCCCACGGCATGGCCACGATCGCCCGCGGCCCTGGTGCTCATCCGGTGGAGCCCGAGAATCCGGAACAGTTCGTGAGGGTCCGCACCAGCGCCGCGACCATGGGCGTGAAGATCCCGCCGACGGCGATGTATCTGCTGCCCGGCGAACGCGCAGTGAAGGTGCGCGTCTTCCTGCAGCCCGAGTCGCGCTGGCAATTCAATGTGCCCAACGTGCTCATCGAGGTGCGCGAACGGCTGCAGGCGTGCCACACCTATCTGTTGGTGGGCGGCAGCGAGCGAACGGATACGGCGGGTGATACGGCGTGGGCCGCACTCGTCGACATGGGACTGCACTTCGATTGGCGCCGCTGTGCGCTGTCGCAGGACCGTGACCGCATTCGAGTCGGTCGCTCCGCAGTCGAAGTCGATCGCTTCTGCTTCGCCGACGCCATCGGTAAAGAGTCGTCGCGCACATTCGCGGTGGAGCCGGTGGTGGTCGCCGGATGAGAGCGCTGGCCGCAGCGTTGGTGTTCGTCCCCATTCTGACTGCGTGTGCAGGCCGTGCACCGGTGCCGGTGGAATCCGGCGCACAGGCGTGTCCGGACATTTCCGGAAGTTATTGCATCGACGGATTGCGCTGGGAACGGGGCAGCACGAAATTGCGCGACGCGAATCTGCTGTGGTATCTCGGCGTGAAGACCGGATCGCGCGACGTTCGCCCGGATCGCGTCACGCTCGCGGGGGTCGACGACGGTGTGTTGCGCGTGTCGGTGTACGAAGGCGATCGTTCACTGGCGACCGCAACGCTCGAACGTCCCGCCCTGGAGTGCGGCGCAGAGCGGGTGCTGGTCAAAATGGAGCCGCAGTCCTGGGGTGGTAGCGGCCCAATACTCGCTTTCGGCGGCAGCGGTGGCTGGAACCTGATTTCCCGCGGCGACGATGGCCGGCTGCGCATACAGCAGGTGCGCAGGGAGCGGGGCGTGATTCTTCTCACGTTGCCCCTCGCGTTCAGCGAGGAGTCGTGGGCGCGGTTCGACGCGAAAGATCGAGGGTGTGGTTCGTAACGGAGGCGTGCTGGCATGTGGAGTCGACTGGAGCGCAGCTGGATGCTGGTCAAGGCATCGGGCGAAGTGGTGCTGGAGAACAAGCGTCTGCTGGTGCTGCCAGCGTTGTCGGCGCTGGCGAGCCTGATCGTGATCGCAACGTTCGCGGTGCCGATCGTCGCGGCCTATGGAACGGATACCGATGTTCAGAGCGTCGAGACCGAGCGCCTCTTCTACGCGTGGATCTTCCTTTTGTACGTCGTGCTGTACTTCGTCGCGATCTTCTTCAATACGGCGCTGGTGAGTGTCGCGTTGGCCCGGCTCGAAGGCCGCGAGGCCGGGCTGCGTGATGGCCTGTCGCGAGCCGTATCGAGGCTGGGCGTGATCCTCGGTTACGCCGTGATCGCTGCGACCGTCGGTGTCGTCTTGCGTGCGATCGAGGAGCGCGTCGGTTGGGTGGGCCGTATCGTCGTCGGCCTGATCGGTGTGGCCTGGACGCTCGCGACGTTTCTCGTGGTTCCGATTCTGGCCGCAGAGAACGTGGGGCCGATGCGGGCGGTGCGTGACAGCGCGGAGCTCTTGAAGCGCACGTGGGGTGAGAACATCGCCGGCAATGTCGGCATGGCCTTCGTGTTCGGAATCATCTACGTCCTCATCGTGCTCGCTGCGGTGGCGGGCGTAGCGGGTGCG
>JBFKCZ010000200.1:0-5581 GCA_041620035.1 Pseudomonadales bacterium | reverse complement strand
GACGATGGCCGGCAGCGGCTTCGCGAGGGCCTGCATGATGTCGACGCGGTCCGCATCGAGCGGTACGGAATCGAGCAACTCGTCGACGATCCTGCCGATGGCTGGAGCCAGCGCCTGTACGTACTTGTGGAGAAAGCCCTGCGCGACGAGTTTGCGCAGACGCGTGTGATCGGGGGCGTCCACACCCAGCATGGTCGGGTGATCGATGTTCAGTACCGGAAGGCCGCCCGCGGCGAATTTAACGATACGCCCCAGAAAGTTGTTGCCGCGCAGGTCGTTGCTCACGCGCGGGTCGCGTAACAGGGCCGTGACCTCGTCGTAGCCAGTGACGATCCAGCCGCCGTTCGCGTGAGACCGCAGGATAGGTGCCCGTTCCCGCAGCGTGTTGAAGACCGAATAGGGATCGGCGCTCCGACGCAGGCTCACCACGCTCCTGCCGAAGTAGTAGTCCACCCGTCGCAGCAGCCACAACGCGAGTTGCATCGATGAGCTGAGTGTCGAGAGAACTGCCCTCTTCATACTGCGCAACTTACTCCGGAGGATCCGAGGAGGCTACCTGCACGGGCTCGAGGAATGGTGTTACCTGGCCAAGGTATAGGACCCGGTTGTGGGAGAACATGGATTCCGTCTCAATTGCCGGCAAGGTGGGCACATGCAGGCATGTCTCCGATTTGCGCTCGTCGGCCGGGCGGTCCAAGCTGGACTCAACTTCGGTGCGAATCACCGGAGCGGGAGGGCAGACGAACACGCGGATTCGGATTACTCAGCATTTATTCTGTGCCGGCATCGTGAGCATTGGCTGGTAGCTGCGGGGTCGCCCGAAGGTTCGGTCGTTGACCGGACGAGTTTGTTATCAGGATTCAAACGATGAAGAAGCTCTTGATAGTGGCGGCGCTGTGTCTCGCGCCCTTGTCGGTGTCAGCACAGGTCATGAACTACTCGCTGTGTACGCTCAATGCGGGCAAGTCGGTGACGGATGCGCAGACCTGGGTGACGAGTTGGCGGCAGCTGGTACAGCAGGCGGGCAAGAAGTACGCGGTCCGTATCCTCATTCCGCATGCGAGTACGATTGAGGCGAACCAGTTCTACGTGGAAGGATCCAGCCCGACCCTCGCCACGTACGCCGAGGCATGGGAATGGTGGTACACGGACGCACAAGCGGCGAAGTCGAACGCGCAGTTGGTGAGCGTTGCGTCGTGCGGCGAGGCCTCGATCTATCGAACGACCGATTGAGCGGTTCCCTGACTACATGATCGGCTGCATAGTCGGAGGATTCGCCCGCGGGGCGGGTCCCTCCCTCTCGGTCCCTGCGTCAGGCGGCGCGGGCGATGTCCTGGTCTTCGTTCGACCCGTCCGCCGATCTCGAAAACGTCAGCACGCCATCTTCGAGCGTTCCATGGCCCAGCGCGAAGACGTCGAGCAGGTAGTTCTGATGGAGACGCCACGGCGCCTTCGAACCCTGTTTCGGAAACCGCGCGATCGCGCGCTGCACATAGCCCGATGAGAAATCCAGCATCGGTTGCTCGGTGACCGTCGGATCGGTGCGCCGCGGGCATGCCTGCGTGTAGCCGTGCTTGGACATGTGCGTGAGCAGGCGGCACACGTACTCGCATGTCAGGTCGCACTTCAGCGTCCACGATGCATTCGTGTAGCCCATCGCCATCGCGAGATTCGGCACATCGCTGATCATCATGCCTTTGTAGGTCATCGCCTTCGACAGATCGACGTGTGCGCCGTCGACACTGATCGCCACGTCCGCGAGTACCTTGAGGTTCAAACCGGTTGCCGTGACGATGAGGTCAGCCTCGAGTTCCTTGCCCGACTGCAGCCGGATGCCGCGCTCGGTGAACGTTTCGATCTGGTCCGTCACCACTGACGCGCGTTCGGCTTTGATCGCCTCGAACAGATCGCCGTTCGGCACCAGACACAGGCGCTGATCCCACGGGTTGTAGCTGGGTGAGAAGTGGCGATCGACGTCGTACTCCGGCCCCAGCGCGTTGCGCACCCCGCGCAGGATCATCGCCTTCGCGCGCTCGGGGAAACGCCGGCAGAACCAGAAGAACGCGGAGCCGAACAGGACGTTCTTCCAGCGCGTGATTCCGTAGGCCCACTTTGCGGACAGATGCCTGCGCAGCCAGTTGGACAGGCGGTCCTCATCGGGTGCAGCGACGATGTAGGTGGGCGAGCGCTGCAGCATGACGACGTGCGCAGCCTCTTTGGCGAGTTCGGGTACCAGCGTCACCGCGGTTGCACCACTGCCGATGACGATCACGCGCTTGTTTGCATAGTCGATATCGGCGGCCCACTGTTGCGGATGCACGATGCGTCCGGTGAACTGCTCGCGCCCCGGAAACTCGGGCGTGTAGCCATTTGCATAGTCGTAGTAGCCGCTGCACATGAACAGGAAGTTGCAGGTGAAGTGCACGGTTTCCTCGCGGCCGGCATCGGTCGAGGTGAGTGCTTCCACGGTCCAGCGTGACGTCTTGCTCGACCACGCCGCGCGTTCCACACGATGACGGAAGCGGATGTGACGGTCGATACCGCCCTCGCGCGCCGTATCGCGCACGTAATCGAGAATGGATGGACCGTCGGCGATCGCCTTGGGAGCCGTCCAGGGCCTGAAGGAATAGCCGAGCGTGTACATGTCGGAGTCGGACCGGATGCCGGGATAACGGAACAGATCCCAGGTACCGCCGATTGATTCGCGGCCCTCGAGTACCACGTAGCTGCGGTCGGGATTGCTGCGTTGCAGGTGATGCGCAGCGCCGATGCCGGACAGGCCGGCACCGACGATCACGACGTCGAAGTGTTGAGCGTTAGGCATGCCGGTTTCGATATCATCCAAACGCGCCAGTAAACCACAACGAGTTGCCAAAGTTGCGGGGCAACGAATAGACTCAAAAAACCATACGGGCGGCTTGTTTTTGTCCCCAGCGGCGACGGGACAGACGGGATTGACGGGAGAGAGGAAGCTCATGAGCGAAAGCAGCACACTGTTCGACGTTCGTTCCGGGGCGGCGTGGATCACCTTGAACCGTCCCGAAAATCGCAATGCGCTGTCAGCGGGCCTGGTAACAGAGCTGTACGATCACCTGGCCACCGCCCAATCCAATCCGGACGCACGCAGCATCGTGATTACTGGGGTCGGTCCCGCTTTCTGTGCGGGGGCGGACCTCAAGAGCCCGCCCGGTTCCACCATCGAAGGCCGGCAGTCGGTCCCCTACGCCGACGTTCTCACACGCATTCTCGAGAGCCCCAAGCCGGTCATCGCCGCCGTCAACGGTGCGGCGTTTGCGGGCGGTCTGGGATTGGTCGGTGCTGCCGACATCGTGATCACCAACGAAGCCGCGGTGTTCAGCTTTTCCGAAGTGCGCATCGGCGTGATTCCCGCGGTGATCTCCGTGGTGTGCCTGCGCAAACTCGGTGTTCACCATGGCATGCGCCTGTTCATCACCGGCGATCGGTTCGATGGCAACGACGCTGTGCGCTATGGCCTTGCCCATCGCGCGGTACCGGCTGCCGAACTCACGGCCGCGGTGCAGGCCGAAGTCGAAGCGATCGCGCTCGGCGGGCCGAATGCCGTCGCGGAATCGAAGAAACTCGTCCGCGCCATTCCGGAAATGTCGGTGGCGAAAGGATTCGAGGTCGCGAGCGAATGGAGCGCGCGTCTGTTTCGATCCGAAGAGGGCGTCGAGGGCATCACCGCGTTCCGCGAAAAACGCAAGCCGAGCTGGGTCAAGCCGCGCTGAATCGAACGCCCGTTCCGATCTTCAATCACTCATCCCTGGAGAGACTGTCGCCATGAAACCCGATTTCAAGAACCTGTTCTCGATTGCCGGCAAGGTGGCTCTGGTTACCGGTGGCTCACGTGGCATCGGCGAGATGATCGCCGCCGGGTTTCTCGCATCTGGCGCGCGTGTCTACATCAGTGCCCGCAAGGCGGACGCCTGCAATGCGACGGCCGCGCGACTCAGCAAGGAGTTCGGCGGTGAGTGCATCTCGGTACCCGGCAATCTCGCGGAGCTGCCCGGGATCGAAGCCGTCGCGAAGGAGATCTCGGCGCGTGAGGAGAAACTCGACATCCTCGTGAACAACGCGGGTGTGTCGTGGGGCGCGCCGCTCGATGAGTTCCCCGAGAACGGCTGGGACAAGGTGATGGATACGAACGTGAAGGGGGTGTTCTTCCTGACACAGAAGCTGCTGCCGCTGCTGCGCAAGGCGGGCACTGCCGACGATCCGGCGCGAGTCATCAACGTGGGTTCCATCGACGGAATCAAGAACCCGATCTTCGAGAATTTTTCTTACGGTCCATCGAAGGCGGCCGTGCATCATCTGACGCGCGTCATGGCGGCACATCTCGTCAAACAGAACATCATCGTGAATGCGATTGCGCCGGGACCGTTTCCCACCTACATGCTGAGCACAGGCGTTGGCGGCGGCGGCAAAGTCGATGAGACCGATTGGAATGCGGTGGGCCGCGCCAATCCGCGCAAGCGCGTCGGTACGGCCGAAGACATCGCCGGCCTTGCGATCTTCCTGAGTTCCCGTGCGGGCGCATTCACCGTGGGTGAGGTGATCACCTGCGATGGCGGTTCCGTCGTCGCTTGACGATTCCAACATCATTTCTTGAAGAAGGCGATTCATGAGCAAGCTGACTGAAGATCCGCGTATCGATCCACGCATCAAGGCGATATTCGGTGCAACGGAGATGAGCGGCTCGACGGCGAACGTCGCGAGCCGCGAGCAATTGCTCGCCGAGGTGAACACCGAAGAAGCGGTTGCCGCGCGTCAGGCGATGGAAGCGTTCCTCGAGATGACCGACAACGAAGAGATCGCTCCGTCCGCCGGCCTCACGGTCACGGAGCATACGTTCGAATCCGAACCGGACGGGAACACCGTGAAGATGCGTTTCGTGCGTCCGGAAGGAAGCGAGCGCGTGCCCTGTGTGTACTACATCCACGGCGGCGGCATGCAGTCGATGTCGTGCTACATGGGCAACTATCGGGCCTGGGCGAGGATCATCGCGGCCCAGGGTGTCGCGGTGGCGATGGTCGACTTCCGCAATGCGCTGACGCCGTCGACCGCGCCGGAAGTGCTGCCCTTTCCTGCCGGCTTGAACGACTGTGTATCAGGCGTGAAATGGCTCGCCGAACACGCAGGCAAGCTCGGTATCGATCCGAAGCGCATCATCGTCGCGGGCGAAAGCGGTGGGGGCAATCTCACGCTTGCCACCGGGCTCAAACTGAAGCGTGACGGCGCGCTGAATCTGATCAGCGGTCTCTACGCACTGTGCCCTTACATCGCTGGTCGATGGCCGTTGCCGGAGAATCCGTCATCGACGGAGAACAACGGCATCCTGATCAACCTGCATAGCAATCGCGGCGCGATGGCCTACGGCATCGAAGAGCTCGAGAAGCGCAATCCGCTGGCGTGGCCGGGGTTCGCGACCGAAGATGACGTGAAAGACCTCGTGCCGACGATCATCAGCGTGAACGAGTGCGATCCGCTGCGCGACGAAGGTCTCAACTTCTATCGACTGTTGCTGCGCGCCGGCGTGAGGGCACGCTGTCGGCAGGTGATG
>JBFKCZ010000199.1:0-5642 GCA_041620035.1 Pseudomonadales bacterium | reverse complement strand
TCTCGGCGGCGACAAACCCACTGCCGCAAAGAAAAAGCCGCACCACGGTAAGTAGATGCGGCTTTTCTATCGATCGCAAGTACGAGCGATCGCGTTACTGATGAGCGAGGATGTAGTTGATCGCTTCCTTCACGGTGGTGATTTTCTCGGCTTCTTCGTCGGGGATTTCGGTTTCGAATTCCTCTTCGAGCGCCATCACCAATTCGACCGTATCGAGCGAATCGGCACCGAGATCTTCCACGAAAGAAGCATCGTCCTTTACTTCTTCTTCTTTTACGCCTAACTGCTCACAGATCAGTTTCTTTACGCGTTCTTCGACACTGCTCATCTCAAAAAGTACTCCCGAATGTACCGGCGCTGCAGCAGGGCAGCGCGTAGTGTATAGAGGGACCCTAGCCTGTTCAAGCAAACGGCCTGCGCGCACGAGCGCGCTCAAGCCCCGCGCGCACGGGCGCGCTCAAGCCATGTACAAGCCTCCATTGACGTGCACGGTTTCACCCGTGACGTAACCCGCCGCATCACTCGCCAGGAACGCGACCAGCGCCGCAACGTCGTCGACAGTTCCCATGCGAGCCAGCGGAATTCTAGAAAACATCTGCGATCGCTGAGCATCCGTGAGGGCACCGGTCATCTCCGTTTCGATGAATCCAGGTGCAACGACATTGACCGTCACGTTGCGCGAAGCAACCTCTTGAGCAAGCGCGCGCGAGAACCCTTCGATCGCAGCTTTGGATGCGGCGTAGTTCGTCTGGCCGGCGTTGCCCATGCGGGCGACCACGGAACTCAAGTTGATGATTCGGCCCCAGCGCGCCTTGGTCATGCCTCGCAGCAGCGGCTTGCACAGACGGAACAGCGCGGTGACGTTGGTGTCGATCACCGTGCCCCATTCGTCGGCTGACATCCGCAGCAGCAGGTTGTCGCGGGTGACACCCGCGTTGTTGACTAGAACGAGCGGCACGAACGCCTCTGCTTTCATGGCGTCTAGGAGTGCCTGCACGGATGCATCGCTGGTTACGTGTAACTCGTACGCGCGCCCCGACAAGCCTTCGCGCTGCAAATGCTCGCGAATCGTCGCAACGCCATCGGCGGTCGTCGCCGTGCCTGCGACATCGAATCCCGCGCGAGCGAGATGGTGGAGTATGGCCCGTCCAATGCCGCGACTCGCACCGGTGACCAGCGCGCTCTTTGCGCCGGGATGTTCGGCCCCGGCATCTTCGGCCCCGGCATTATCAGTCATCAGACGCGGCCCGCCGCGGCGTCGAATGTTGCTCTCGAGTCGATGCCTTCGACATCGATGCTGCGGTCGATTCTCTTGATCAATCCGGCCAGCACGCGTCCGGGCCCGCATTCGACGGCCCGGTTCACGCCCATGGCGGCAATAGCGCCAATACACGACGTCCATTGCACCGGCTGGTAGAGCTGGCGCAGCAGTTTTTCGCGAAGTTCGGGGATCGTTCGACTCGTCGTCGCATCGACGTTGTGCACGACGGGTATCGACGGCATCTGCAGGTTGGCAGACCCTATCGCGTCTGCGAACGCATCGGCCGCGCCTTTCATGAGCGCGCAATGCGACGGTACGCTCACGGCGAGTTTCATCGCTCGCTTCGCCCCCGCCGCCTGGCAACTGACGATCGCCGCATCGACCGCAGTGGACTCTCCGGCGATCACCACCTGTCCAGGGGCATTGAAGTTGGCTGGGGCGACAGTGCCATCAACGCCATCGCAACACGCAACCACCGCCGCGTCGTCGAGACCGAGGATGGCTGCCATTGCGCCGTTGCCGGGCGGAACGGCCGCCTGCATGAGCTGCCCCCGCTTGCGAACCAGCGCAACTGCGTCCCGGAACGGCAGGGCGCTCGCGCATACCAGTGCCGAGTACTCTCCCAGGCTATGGCCCGCCATGACGGCCGGCACAGCACCGCCCTCGGATTGCCAGAGCCGCCACAGGGCAACGCTCGCCGTGAGAATGGCGGGTTGCGTATTCTCGGTGCGGTCGAGTTCAGTCTCCGGACCTTCCTGCACCAACCGCGTCAACGACAGACCGAGAACATCGTCCGCTTCGGCGAAGCACTCGGCGACGACGGTGGCGTTGGCGATGTGCTCGGCGAGCATGCCCACGGACTGCGAGCCCTGCCCCGGAAAGACGAATGCCAAGCTCATTGGCGCGCAATCAGTCGCATGCGGGCTTCGCTGGCCATCGAATCACCGACTCGACGGTTCAGCGGCCGATGACTTTCTTGCCTCGATAGAAGCCGTCGGCGGTCACGTGGTGGCGCCGATGGGTTTCTCCCGTTGTGGAATCGGTGGACAGCGTCGGTGCGGAGAGCGCGTCGTGAGCGCGGCGCATGCCACGTCGAGACGGCGTTACCCTGCTTTTCTGAACTGCCATAACTATCGCTCCATGTCAGCGCCGCTTACCGACCAGATCGGCGAGCGACGCAAAAGGGTTGTTGCTACCACCCGAATTCCCTTCGGGATCACCGTACTCGAATCGGGGGCGATTGGGACAGGAATCCCCGTCCCGACACACCTCATGGGGAATCCCCAGGATCAAGTCGTCCTCGACCAGATCGCGAATCCGCACCTCGTCCCCATCGAGCACGTAGGGCTCCAGGGTATCGGGCAGCGTGCTCGCCTGCTCTTCGCCCACCACACACACGTCGATTGCGACCGAGACGGTGCATGGCTGCGGCAGCAGGCACCGTCCACATTCGACCATCGCCTCCGTCGTGACGCGCCCGGACACGCGGCAGCGACCTTCATCATCACGCCTGAAGTCGAGCGACACCGCGACGACCGCCGTCGGTACACTCCCCACGAGGCTGCCCATTCGCTCGAAATCCGCCAGCGCCAAACGGCCCTGCCAACGGCCATCCTGACGAGCCAGCTTGTACGGCGAAACGACGTCCGAGCCGGGCTGGATCAACATGGCGCGCATCATAGGGACGAGCCCGATACCTGTCAAAGCAAAATCCTTGTGGGAGAGCCCCTAACTATCGAGAATTCCTACTCTTTTGCCGCAGGGGAACCTTCCCGCTGGAAACCCTCGTCCTCGCATCCTCCTCGCCCTATCGCCGCGACCTCCTGGCGCGCCTGGCCATTCCGTTCACCACCGACCATCCGCTGGTCGACGAATCCCGCTTCGCCGGCGAAACCGCACGCGCACTTGCGGCCCGCCTCGCCGAAGCCAAGGCACGGGCAGTCGCCGCCCGCCACGGTGGCGCCCTCGTCATCGGTTCGGACCAGACCGTGGATCTCGACGGGGTGCTGCTCGGGAAGCCCGGATCCGTAGAGATGGCCCACCGTCAGCTAGAACGGATGCAGGGCCGCGCCGTCGACTTCCACTCGGGCTTGTGCCTCCTGAACACCGTTTCCGGCCAATGCCAGGTTGCCGTCGAATCGACGCGGGTGTCGATGCGTCCGTTGTCGGCCGCGGAAATCAGCGACTACGTCGAACGCGACGCTCCTTTCGACTGCGCAGGGTCGCTGCGCAGCGAGGCGCTCGGCATCGCCCTGATCGAGCGCATCGAGGGAAATGACCCCAACGCCCTGATCGGCCTGCCGCTGATCCGGCTCGTCGACATGTTGCGACTCGAGGGTCTACGGCTGCTCGGCCGCCAATAGCGCCCATGCAGCCAAGAAGTCATCCGGGGGCGGCGCCTCGAATCGATGCGCCACACCGCGTAGCGTGACAGCGAGCACCGAAGCGTGCAGGCACAGCCGTCCCACCGTGAGCGCCCGAGCCGCCGCGACACGCGCGTCACCCGCATACTTCGTGTCACCCACGATGGGGTGACCGGTCGATGCACAATGCACCCGGATCTGATGCGTCCGGCCGGTATGCGGGAAGGCGCGGATCCACGAGAACCCGCCGGCTGTCTCGTGCACCTCGAAGTCGGTACGAGCGGACTTGCCGGTTGCAACATCGACTTTCACACGGCGTTCGCCGCCACCCGCGAGCACCCGCTGCAGCGGCACCTGCACACTGCGCTTCTTCTTGGGCCACCGGCCATGCACCAGCGCGTCGTACGTCTTGCGGACCCGACCCTCGCGAAACGCCGCATGCAGTTCGACCAGGGCCGCACGCCGCCGCGCGAGCACCAGCACACCCGACGTGTCTCGGTCGATACGGTGCGCGAGTTCGAGCCGCTTCTCGCCGGTTCTCTGGCGGAGCGCTTCGACGACGCCCAGATCGACACCGCTGCCGCCGTGCACGGCGATCCCCACGGGCTTGTTGATCACGAGCACATCGTCGTCTTCGTGGATGAGGCACCGCTCCAGGTACGCAGTCAGCTCCCGGGGCACGGGTACCGATTCAGAGACAGTTCCCGTCCACGGGGGAATGCGTACCTTATCGCCACGGGCGAGCCGCTGGTCCGGACGTGCGCGCTGCCCGTTGATGCGCACTTCGCCCTTGCGAAGCATGCGGTACACGCGGCTGCGAGGAACGCCTCTCAGCTCGCGTAACAGATAGTTGTCGATCCGCTGACCGTCGTCCGCATCGATCAGGACGTGGCGCACCTGCGACTGGCGCTGGGAACCTTGGGGCGGAGATGTGGGGGCTGGCAAATCCCTATCCGATTGAAGTACTTAGTGGCCGCTGCTATATTCCGGCCGCCACCCGGGCCTGAGTGGACGCTTCGGCGCAGTTCAGCTGGGCGGCAGTTCACGGTTTGAAAGATCACTAGTGGGATCGATCACGCGTTTGGTGATCAAACGCCTGTCGATCACGTGCGGCATTCTGCACGAGGCGTCGCCGGTTTACACGATTGGCCACGCGGGAAACTTTACTAACTGCTCGGTTCGCGCTGAACGGCGACTGACAGAAGGATATCCGAGACGATGGCAGTCCATCGCCGTCGTCGAGAGAACAAACAGGGGCGCTCGCATGGGCGAGGCATGTTCAAGGATCAGCACGCGTCGTCTCTCCGACTCCTGAAAATGGAGATAGTGGAGACGACCGAAGTCGAACGAACTGACATCTCTTTACGTTCACGTTGATCTGACGACGCGGTGTTACACCGTGCCCTGCTTTCTGACTCAGCTGTTCCGCGTGGCACCGACCACGACTAACGGAACCAAACTCCAATGAAGAGAATGTTGATCAACGCGACGCAACCCGAAGAGGTCCGCGTCGCACTCGTCGATGGCCAGCGGCTGTACGACCTCGACATCGAAAGTCGCTCGCGCGAACAGAAGAAGTCCAGCATCTACAAGGCCCGCATCACCCGCGTCGAACCGAGCCTCGAAGCCGCGTTCGTCGATTTCGGCTCCGAGCGACACGGATTTCTTCCGCTCAAGGAAATCTCACGCACCTACTTCAAACGCAAGGACTCGGATGGCAACGGGCGACGCGGCATTCAGGAACTGGTTGCCGAGGGCCAGGAGATCATCGTCCAGGTGGACAAGGAAGAACGCGGCACCAAGGGCGCAGCGCTATCGACCTTTATCAGCCTCGCCGGCCGTTATCTCGTGCTCATGCCGAACAACCCGCGCGCGGGCGGTATTTCGCGGCGAATCGAGGGCGACGAACGCGACATGCTCCGCGAGGCGCTCTCGGCGCTCAACATTCCCGAAGGCATGGGTGTCATCGTGCGCACCGCGGGGATCGGACGCAGCCCGGAAGAAATGCAGTCGGATCT
>JBFKCZ010000198.1:0-5706 GCA_041620035.1 Pseudomonadales bacterium | reverse complement strand
GCTCAACCTGTCCTACGGCTCCAAGATCGCAGTCACCGACGCCGGCTTTCTGCTCAACAACGAGATGGACGATTTTTCGGTGAAGGAGAACACGCCGAACGCCTTCGGCTTGATCGGCCGCGCGGCGAACTCGATCGAGCCTGGCAAGCGCATGCTGTCGTCGATGACGCCAACGATCGTGCTCGACGGCGACGGTCACCCGATTCTCGCTACGGGTTCGCCGGGCGGCAGCACGATCATTACGACAGTGCTGCAGGTCGTGCTCAACGTGCTCGAGCACAAGATGGATGTGTCGGACGCAGTCGGCATGCCGCGCTTCCACCACCAGTGGCTGCCTGATCGCGTGATCTACGAACGTAACGGCATCTCCCCGGATACGCTGGCGATCCTGCGCGCGCGGGGTCACGAGGGCCTGCAGATGTGGCCATGGGAACGCGGCATTGGCGATGCAAACTCGGTCTCGCGCGACCAGAGTGGGCTGCACGGAATGAACGATCCGCGAAACGACGGCGGCGCGGCGGGGTTTTGACGATGGATCCGAAATTCTGGCTCGACCGCTGGCGACAGAATCAGATCGGATTTCACCAGGCTCAGTACAACGCTCGCCTCGTTCGGCACTGGCCGGCGTTGAAGCTCCCCGCGAGTGCCCGCGTGTTCGTTCCCCTGTGCGGAAAGTCCCTCGACATGCGGTGGCTGCGACAACAGGGCCACTCCGTCGTCGGGATCGAGCTCGCCCACGTGGCCATCGAGGCGTTCTTCGCCGACGCCGAGGAACCCTACGAACTGGAAGCCGTCGGTGCCAATCTGCAGCTGTACAGCGGCGACGACATTCGCATCTTCTGCGGGGACGTCTTCGAGCTCACGGCGCGTGAACTGGCTGGTGTGAGCGCTGTGTTCGATCGTGGCGCGTTGGTGGCGCTGCCGCCGGATCTGCGACGCCGCTTCGTGGATCACCTCTTGCGGATTCTGCCGGTCAACACGGAGATCCTGCTGCTGACACTGGAATACGATCAGAACCTCGTCGCCGGGCCGCCCCACGCTGTGCATCCCGACGAAGTGCATGCGCTATACGCGGAGCGCTGCCGTATCGAGCGACTCGAAACTCAGACCACGGATCAGGTACCGCCGCACTTCCTCGCACAGGGTGTGAAGCTGGTCGGGGAGAGCGCGTACCGCATCAGGAAGGAGGGTTGAGCGTGATCGCCGGTATCGGTGCCGTGGAGATCTGCTACGAGACGCACGGCCGCGCTGGCGACCCCGCGATCGTACTGATTCGAGGTCTGGGTACGCAGCTCATCGAGTGGCCTTCGTCCCTGATCCACGCGCTGGTGGCCGAGGGAATGTTCGTCGTCACCTTCGACAACCGCGACGCTGGATTGTCGACGGAAATGACGGCCGCGAGCGGCAACCCGCCGTACGCGGTCGCCGACATGGCGAGCGACGTGGTCGGGCTACTCGATCACCTCGACGTCGAACGTGCCCACATCCTCGGCATTTCGATGGGCGGCATGATTGCGCAGCACCTTGCGTTCTCGCACGGTGACCGCGTCCGCTCGCTGGTCTCCGTGATGTCGTCGAGCGGTGATCCGACGCTGCCTCGGCCGGCACCGGAGGTGTTTGCCAGGCTCGGTCGTACCGCCGAAGGCGGCGACGCAATCATCGCGCTTTCAGCCGAGAACAAAGCGGTGTTCGGTAGCCCCGCTTACCCTGAAACACTCGAGGTGCGCACGGCGGCCGCGCGCCGCGCGTTCGAACGCAGCTACCGGCCCGCGGGCGTTCAACGACAGATGCAGGCAGTCGTCGCAGACGGCAGCCGGGTCGAGCGACTCGGTCGCATCCGGGTGCCGACGCTCGTCATCCATGGCGCCGAGGATCCGCTCATCCCGCTCGCGGGCGGGCAGAGCACGGCGGCCAGCATTCCGGGTGCGAAGCTGATCGTCATCGACGGCATGGGCCACAACATCCCCGAGGCACTGGTTCCGGAGTTTGCCGGACATGTGATCGAGTTCGTGCGTGCCCAAGGAGTGTGACGCTAAAGTCCGAACGGAGCTGGTGGGAGCGGGCTTGCCCGCGATTAGCCCGTTGATTCCTTAGATCCGTTCGCGCCCAAGGGCGCTCCCACAGCGGTTCCGCTGAACTTTTGCGGCGGGCTAAGTGCTCTTGCCGTAATCCACCGCCAGCCACCGCTCGGGTTTGACCCGCACGGTGACGCTCTCGTCGGAGGAGCCGGCGTCGGTGTACTGATCGCCCTGCGACTTTCCGAGATAGCGGCGCGCCATCGGTCGGCCTTGGCTCTCCCGGTCGGCGGGTTCGATCGCCGTGACGACGCCTTCGATGCTGACGTACTTGTAAGGGGGCGACTCGGTCTGCGCACAGAGGCTGACGCGGGCACCCTGCTTCAGCAGCTTTCCTTTCTTCGAATCGGGACCCGTCAGAAACCAGAGTTCCTTGCCCGGCTCGTAGATGTACCACACCGGCACGGTGAGCGGCCCGCGGCCCGGATCATTGATGGCGAGGACGCCGACATGGAGGTCCGCGAGGAACGATTCCTTTTCCGCCTTCGTCATCCGCGTGGTCATACGAACTCCATCGGGTTTTGGGGAAGTGGGTGGAGCTTGGGGCAATCCGGGCGAATTTCAAGGACTTGAAGAAGTGGGCGCCACCCCCACTCTAGTTGGCGTAAACGGGGCGGCGGCCCTCGCATCGGGCGCACCGCCGGACACCCGGACAACCAAGGAGACTGCTATGAGTATTGTTCGACGCGCACCACGAGATTTGGACGACCTGTTCGGCTGGCTGGGCGATTTCAATCGCAACGCCATGGGCGAAGGCCTGAGCGGCGTGGACTGGACGCCGCCGGTGGATATCGTCGAGACCGACGACGGCTACAAGATCGACATCGAGTTGCCGGCCGTGGCTTCCGAAGACGTGAAGGTCAGCGTTCAGGATGGCGTGCTGCTCGTCACCGGCGAGCGCCGCTACGAAAAGGAAACCGAAGGCAAGGTGCATCGCATCGAGCGCCGGTACGGCAAGTTCACCCGCAGCTTCCGGCTGCCCGAGAACGTGGACGAAAGCCGCATCGATGCGTCATCGAAGAACGGCATGTTGCACCTGATGATCGCCAAGCGAGAAGAAGTGAAGCCCCGTTCCATCGAAGTCAAGGTGCACTGAGACGGGTCATGCCGTCGGGGCTCCGCGTCCTTTGTGACGCGGACCCCGGTGGCGTTCTAAACTGCAGGGGTGACACCGCTCCGCGACCGAATCAGGACCGTCATCTTCGAAGCCGAAACCCGTGCGGGCAAGGCGTTCGACATTGCACTGATCGTCGCGATTCTCGCGTCCGTTGCCGCGATATTCCTCGACACGATCCCGTCCGTTCACGACCGCTTCGGCGGTTTCCTGTACGTCGTGGAGTGGACCTTCACGGTATTGTTCGCCATCGAGTATCTGGTGCGCCTCTGGTGCATCGATCGTCCCGGCAAATACGCGCGCAGTTTCTACGGTGTCGTCGACCTGTTCGGATTCCTGCCGACACTCGTGAGCGTCCTCATTCCGGGCACCCAGTACCTGCTCGCTGTCCGGGTGCTGCGGGTTTTGCGTGTGTTCCGCGTGCTGCGCCTGTTCCGCTACGTCGGCGAGGCCGAAGTGCTGATGAACGCGATGCGCCGCAGTCAGCGCAAGATCACGGTGTTCCTCATCACCGTGCTGAGCCTGGTGGTGGTGTTCGGTTCGATCATGTACCTGGTGGAGGGCGAGGAGAACGGATTCACCAGCATCCCGCGCAGCATGTACTGGGCGGTGGTGACGTTGACTACCGTCGGCTACGGTGACATTTCTCCCGCGACGCCGCTCGGACAGTTCATCGCCGCAATCGTCATGATCATGGGCTACGGGATCATTGCGGTGCCGACGGGTATCGTCACGGTACAGATGTCGCAGGCGATGCGGGAGCGGGCCAACACCGTCACGTGTCGCGTCTGCTCGGCGGAAGGACACCGCGAAGAGGCGGCATTCTGCTTTCGTTGCGGATCCCAGTTGCACGAGCGAGTGGTCGACGCCGAGGCAGAGAACAAGGCGTGAGATTTCGCGCGGTGCGACCTTTCGTGCAAAATGGACGCCTTTTTTCCGTTCGACTCCACAATGAGCCGAACGTGGCGACAAGGAGAACCCCATGAGTCACGACAGTTTCAAGGCCAAGAAGACGCTCACCGTCGGCAAGGCGCAGTACGACTACTTCAGCCTGCCAGCCGCCGAGAAGGCCGGGATCGGTGCGGTTTCGAAGCTGCCCATGTCGCTCAAGATCCTGCTCGAAAACCTGCTGCGTTTCGAAGACGGGAACACCGTGAAGGCGGCGGACATCAAGGCGCTCGGCAACTGGGCTGTGGCGCCGCCCAAGGCCGACGAGATCGCGTATCGCCCCGCCCGTGTGCTGATGCAGGACTTCACAGGCGTACCGGGTGTCGCCGACCTCGCCGCCATGCGCAGCGCGGTGGTGGCCGCCGGCAAGGATCCCGGCATCATCAATCCCCTGTCTCCGGTCGACCTGGTGATCGACCACTCGGTGATGGTCGACAAGTTCGGCACGGCCGGCGCGTTCGACGAGAACGTCGCCATCGAGATGGAGCGCAACCGCGAGCGCTATCGATTTCTGCGTTGGGGACAGCAAGCCTTCGACAACTTCCGAGTGGTGCCGCCAGGCACCGGCATCTGTCACCAGGTGAACCTGGAGTACCTCGCGAAGGTGGTCTGGACGAA
Source organism: Pseudomonadales bacterium (assembly GCA_041620035.1). Classification (GTDB taxonomy): domain Bacteria; phylum Pseudomonadota; class Gammaproteobacteria; order Pseudomonadales; family Azotimanducaceae; genus SZUA-521. The sequence goes on along the minus strand of JBFKCZ010000198.1, from coordinate 951 downwards.
GACCGAGAACGGTCGCACCGTCGCTTACCCCGATACCCTGGTCGGCACCGATAGCCATACCACCATGATCAACGGTCTTGGCGTCCTGGGTTGGGGCGTGGGCGGCATCGAGGCGGAAGCCGCCATGCTGGGCCAACCCATCTCCATGCTCATTCCGGACGTAATCGGTTTCCGCCTCACCGGCCGCCTCAAGGATGGCATCACCGCCACCGACCTCGTGCTGCGTGTGGTGGAGATGCTGCGCAAGAAGGGTGTGGTCGACAAATTCGTGGAGTTCTACGGCGAGGGCCTCGACCATCTGCCGCTCGCGGATCGCGCAACCATCGCCAATATGGCGCCCGAGTACGGTGCGACTTGCGGTTTCTTCCCCATCGACCGGGAAACGATCGCCTACCTCAACCTGTCCGGGCGTCCCGCCGAGACCGTGGCGTTGGTGGAGGCCTATGCCAAGGCGCAGGGCATGTGGCGCGACGATGCAACGCCCGATGCGGTGTACACCGACTCGCTCGAACTCGACCTCGCTTCCGTCGAGCCGAGTCTCGCCGGGCCCAAGCGGCCACAGGATCGCGTGGCGATGACAGACATGAAGAAGGCGTTCGATGGGGCGCTCGAACTCGCCGGCATCAAAGACTTGAAGCGCGTGCCCGTCAAAGGCGAAGACTTCGACCTCGGCCATGGCGACGTCGTCATTGCCGCGATCACATCGTGTACGAACACGTCCAATCCGGCCGTGATGCTCGGCGCGGGGCTGGTGGCGAAGAAGGCGCTCGCGAAGGGCTTGAAGGTGAAGCCGTGGGTGAAGACCTCGCTCGCACCGGGCTCCAAGGTAGTCACGGAGTACCTGGAAAAGACCGGGCTGCAGAAGTCGCTGGATGCACTCGGTTTCAACCTCGTCGGCTACGGCTGCACGACCTGCATCGGTAACTCGGGGCCCTTGCCCGACGCCATCAG
>JBFKCZ010000197.1:0-5725 GCA_041620035.1 Pseudomonadales bacterium | reverse complement strand
CGCGGGCAAGTCGCTCGGCCGCTTGCGGGCGAGCTCCCGCTCCCACAAAACAGGCGCCTCAAACGATCCGGCTGTCGTGCTTGCCCCAGTATCGGTCCTTGATGATCCGCTTGTAGAGCTTGCCCGTCGGTAACCGCGGCAGCTCGTCCATGAAATCGATCTGCTTCGGGCACTTGTAGTGCGCGACGTGTTCGCGGGCGAAAGCGAGCAGTTCGGCGGCGAGTGCCTCGTTGGGCTCGCAGCCCGGGGCGGGTTGCACCACGGCACGCACTTCTTCACCCATTTCCTCGTTGGGCACGCCAACGACAGCGATGTCGGCGATCTTCGGGTGGACGATCAGCGCGTCTTCGATTTCCTGAGGATAGATGTTCACGCCGCCGGAAATGATCATGAACGTGGCGCGGTCGGTGAGGAATAGAAAGCCCTCGTCGTTCACGTAGCCCACATCGCCAAGGGCCGACCAGTTGGCGTGCTTGGGATGCTGGGCGCCCTTGGTCTTGTCCGCGTCCTTGAAATACGCGAACGGCATCTCCGGCAGTTCGAAGTACACGAGCCCGCTTTCGCCCGCCGGCAGTTCGTTGCCGTCTTCGTCGCAGATGTGGATCACGCCGAGCACCGGCTTGCCGACCGTGCCGGGGTGCGCGAGCCAATCCTCGGGTCGGACATGGGTGAGGCCATTCAGCTCGGTGCCGCCGTAGTACTCGTAGATGATCGGCCCCCACCAGTCGAACATCTGCTGCTTGACCGCCTTGGGACAGGGCGCGGCGGCATGAATGGCGACCTTGTGCGAGGAAAGGTCGAACTGATCGCGGGCGCCCTCCGGCAGCTTCAACATGCGGGAGAACATCGTCGGCACCCATTGGCTGTGGGTGACCCGGAACTGTTCGATCGCACGCAGGGCTTCGACCGGATCGAAGCGCTGCATCATCACCACCGTCCCACCCAGGGCTTGCGTGGCCGTCGTGAAGCCGAGGGGTGCGGAGTGATACAACGGCGCCGGCGACAGGTAGATGGAATGCTCGTCGAATCCCCACAGCCCGCGCTGCAGCGCACCGACCGGACCTGCGTCGTCGCGGATGCTATTGCCGGGCAATGGCCGCAGGATACCCTTGGGACGCCCCGTGGTGCCGGAGCTGTAGAGCATGAAGGCGCCCGCAGGTTCCTCGGCGAGGGGCTTCGCGGGATAGCCGGCGATTGCCTCTTCGTAGGATCCGAATCCGTCGACGGTTCCGTCGATCATCAGGTAGGTGGTGCAACGCGGCGCAAGGCCGGGCAACTGCTTCGCGATGTCGGCGAGGTGTGCGGAAGTGACGAGCACACGAGCTTCGCAGTTGTCGAGGATGTAGCCGGCCTCCGGGGCGGTGAGGTAGCGATTGACCGTGGTCAGGTAGAGCCCCGAGCGCAGTGCGGCCCAGACCACCTCGAAGTAACGGAGGTTGTTCTCCATGAAGATCGCGACGTGGTCGCCTGGCCGCAGACCTTTGGCCCACATGAGCTGTGCGAGCTGATTCGAGCGGTCGTTGAGTACGGCGTACGTGGTACGCGCACCACTCGTTGCGTGAATGACGGCTGCCCGGTCCGGGGCGACCTTCGCCCAATGTCCTGGATACATGTCGGTCCCCCCTCGCAGAACCCTCAATATGATCCGACGGGCGCCGGCGCTCAAGTCTTGCGTGCCGCGGTCTCAGTGGCGCTCGGACAGATCGCGCATGGCCTGGTCGGTCGTGAAGAACACGCTGCCGGTGAGGGCGTCCAGAAACGCAGATGCTCGCAGCTGATCCATGACGGGAGCCTTCACGTCCGAGAGATGGAGGCGCACGCCGTTTCGCTCGAGGTTACGGTTCAGTCGCAGGAGCATGTCGAGACCACTCGTGTCGATGAAGTTCACCGCGCTGCAGACCAGCAACAGGTGCTGCGACTCGGGCTCGCGCAGCAGCAGTTTGAGCAGCCGGTTCTCGACGTCGTTGGTGTTGGCGAAGTACACGTTCTCATCGATACGTACCGCGGTGACGTGCGGGTAGGTGGTGACCTCGTGGCGCTGACGGCTGCGGAAGTGAGCGGAGTCGCCGACCCTGCCGACGACCACGAGATTGGGTTTCGATGAACGCCGGACGAACAACGCGACCGCGACGAGGATGCCGACGAGAAGCCCGATCTCCACACCGAAGAGCAGCACCGTCGCCAGCGTGATGACATGCGTGTACGTATCGTGGTGGTAGAACTTCCAGTGTGCATAGATGGGGGTGAAGTCGATGAGGTCGGCTACCGACATGATGATGATCGCGGCCAGCGCCGCATGGGGCAGATGGCCGAGATAGGGAGTCAGCCAGATCAGCGTCACCAGGATCACGCCGGCACAGAACATGGCGCTCATGTTGGTGCGCGCACCGGCCGCACTGTTGATCGTCGATCGCGAAAAGCTGCCCGCGACCGGATAGGCACCGGTGAAGGCGGCACCCACATTGGCGGCGCCCAGCGCAATGAGTTCCTGGTTGGAATTGATCCTGCGGTGTTTGCGGCCCGCGAGTGTGGTGCCGATCGAAAAGCTCTCGACGTAGGCGACCAGGGCGATCAGTGCGGAGTTCGGCAGGAGTGCGATCCACAGATCCAGGTCGAAAGGGGGGATGGTCAGCGTCGGCAGACCGGGCGGTACGAACCCGACCGTGTCGACCCCGAAGCGCGCGTCGAGCGACAGCGTCGTCACGAGAGCAATGGCGCCGATGGACACCCAGATCGGTCCGGTACGGGTGATCGGATGCTGGCGTCCGACGCGACGCAGGAACGGCAGCACCAGGTAGAACGCATAGCGCCGCGTCACCCAGAGCAGCATGAACGATGCCAGGCCGATCATCGCTGCGACGAGATTGATTTCGGGCAGACGGTCGAGGAGGCCGAGCGTCTGTTGGAAGGGCGTACCGTGGCTCGCCGGTACACCGAGAAAGGCGGACAGCTGACTCAAGATGATGAGGAGTGCCGCTGCGTTGACGAACCCTGTGATCACCGGCTGTGACAACAGGTTGACGATGCCGCCCATCTGCGTCACCCGGAGCAGGAGCAGGAGTATCCCGGCCTGCAACGACACGATGATGGCGACGCCGAGGTAGGCTTCGGAGAATGGTGCGGCGTGTGCGCGCAGGGCTTCTGCGACCATGATGGCGGCGACCGCGACCGGGCCGACCACGAGCTCGCGTGACGTACCGAGTACCGCATAGATGACCATCGGCACGAGGCACGCGTACAGGCCCGCCGTGGGTGGCAGCCCCGCGAGAAACGCATAAGCCACGGCCTGCGGCAGCGTGATGAATCCCACGACGACACCGGCCACGAGGTCGTGTCCGAAATCTCGTCGTCGGTAGGTCTGAATGACCTCCAACAGGGGGATGTAGGTGCGCCAGTTGGGGACGCGAAACTCGAACTTCATGCACGACCCGGTGTTGCGGTTTCCATTCTAACCGGCACCGGGTAGCCTGCCTGAATTCAGGGAGACAAACGCAGGAAGAAAGTATGGACGTGCGCGCCGCAGTGGCTTATGCAGCCGGCAAGCCGCTCGAGATCGAGACGGTCGGACTCGAGGGCCCGAAGGCCGGCGAAGTGCTGGTCGAAATTCGCGCAACGGGTGTGTGTCACACCGATGCGTTCACACTGTCGGGGGACGATCCCGAAGGGCTGTTTCCCGCGATCAAGGGTCACGAAGGCGCAGGCGTGGTGGTCGATGTTGGCAGCGGGGTGACGTCGGTGCGTCCGGGCGACCACGTGATTCCGTTGTACACCCCGGAGTGTCGGCAGTGCAGCTTCTGTACGTCGGGAAAGACGAACCTCTGTCAGGCGATCCGCGTAACCCAAGGTAAGGGCGTCATGCCCGACGGTACGAGCCGCTTCAGCCTCGGCGGCAAGATGATCCACCACTACATGGGCACCTCGACGTTCGCCAACTTCACCGTGTTGCCGGAGATCGCCGTCGCCAAGATTCGCAAAGACGCGCCGTTCGACAAGGTGTGCTACATCGGCTGCGGCGTCACCACTGGTATCGGTGCCGTCATCAACACGGCGAAAGTGGAGGCGGGTGCCACGGTCGCGGTGTTCGGCCTGGGCGGCATCGGTCTCAACGTGATTCAGGGTGCCCGCATGGTAGGTGCGTCGCGGATCGTCGGTATCGACACGAACCCGGCCAAGCGCGCTCTGGCAGAGAAGTTCGGCATGACCGACTTCATCAATCCGACAGATGTGTCCGATGTGGTCGCGGCCGTCGTCGACCTGACGAATGGGGGTGTGGACTACTCCTTCGAATGCATCGGCAACGTCAAGGTGATGCGTCAGGCGCTCGAGTGCTGCCACAAGGGGTGGGGTGAGAGCGTCATCGTCGGTGTCGCGGGCGCCGGCCAGGAGATCTCGACGCGGCCGTTCCAGCTGGTCACCGGTCGCGTCTGGCGCGGTACCGCATTTGGTGGCGCCAAGGGGCGCACCGATGTGCCGAAGATCGTCGACTGGTACATGAACGGCCGCATCAACATCGACGACCTCATCACGCACACGATGCCGCTGGCGCGCATCAACGACGCATTCGATCTGATGCACCGAGGCGAATCCATCAGATCGGTGGTTACCTTCTAAAGTCGTTGTGGGAGCGCCCTTGGGAGGGTGTCGCAAGAGTCATCGAAGACCCCGTGGGAGCGCCCTTGGGCGCGAACGAACGTAGGGGATCATTGGTTTATTCGCGGGCGAGCCCGCTCCCACAAGCTTTGATGATTGTCCGGGAAGCAGTCGCGAGCACGGCTCGCTCCTACGCTCGGGAAACCCAGTCGCGGGCTTCGTCGGTGGTATGGAACACATTGATCGTCCACGGCAGTCCGAGTTGTGCCACACGCGTGACGTAGTCGCGTAGCTCGTCGTCGTACTCGCTGGCGGCCACGATCGCAAACAACAGTGGGTCGCCTCGTCGTGCCGACATCGCGAGCTGCTGCGCAACGACCTGCGTGAATGCGTCGTTGTCGAACTGCACTTCATCGATGCCCGAGAAGTCGTTCACGATGTAGCGCAGTGATTCGAACTGGGCGCCTGAGCTGGTCTCTTTGACCGCAGCGATGAGCTCGTCGGTGGTCACCACCCCCGTGAAGGTACGGATCAGGCCGTCGTCGACCCACACCGACGCGAATGGCATCAGGATGCGCTCACCGCGGGCAGTACCTCGCGTTCGAACAGCGCGAGGCCATCGCCGGCCAGTCCGCTGAGAATGAACTTGTCGAGTCCGAGCCGCGCCAATGCCGCGAGCCGCTCGCGGCACCGGGCAGGGTCGCCGACCACCGCGAAGCGATCGATGAATTCCGGCGTCAGCTTGGTTGCCTGACGCGAGTCGCCGCGCGTATGCGCGCGCATGTCGTAGCTGTCATGCAAGGCGTTCAGCACATCGCGCTGGGAGTCGGAGACCGGCCCCGAGATGTCGCCGTGCATCACGGAAAACCGTGCGAAGGTGGTCAGTCCGCCGCGCACCATGGCCCGCGCCGCTTCGAGATCGGGATGGCAGCCGAGATTGATGTAGGCGCCGAAGGCAACGCCGTCGGGGTCGAGCCCTGCCTGCCTGCGCGCGCCGCGCGCGATGTCGATTCCCCAACGGATACGTTCCGGATCGGCGCCGAGTGTGAACATCACGCGGTCCGAATGAACCGCTGCCATCGCGATCACCTTGGGTCCGGTCGCGGCGACCTCGATGGGCACGCGCGGCACGTCG
>JBFKCZ010000196.1:0-5735 GCA_041620035.1 Pseudomonadales bacterium | reverse complement strand
GGATGGCGAGCCGGGCGACCCCAACGAGTCGGCCGCTCAGGACGCGGGCGAAGGCGAAGACCAACTCGATGGCGAGGACGCGCGCTCACGTCCCGAGCAGCAGGCCGACGCCGAGCGACTCGAACAACCACGCGAGGAACAGCAGGAAGCGCTCGAGCAATGGATGCGCCGCGTGCCGGACGACCCCGCTGGGCTCCTGCGCCGGAAATTCCAGTACGAAACCAATCAACGCATGCGGCGCGGCGAGTATCCCGAACGCGACGAGGAGCGCGTCTGGTGAGGCACGCGTTCGCATTGATCGTCGCTTCGATCGCGCTGCCGCTCTGCGCGGCGACGCTCAACGTGCGCCCCGACACCCGCGTCGTCGACGAAGACGGCAGCTTTCAGCTGTCGATTCGCATCGACGACAGCTCGCCGGAAGCTGCACCGGACTTCTCGGCGTTGGAGCAGGACTTCGAAGTTCTCGGTCAACGCTCGGCCAGTCAGTTCCGCAGCATCAACGGCCGAGTGGATGCGTGGACCGATTGGGTGCTGACCTTGCGCCCGCGCAGGGCCGGCCGCCTGGTCATTCCACCGATCAAGCTCGGCCCACTCGAATCGGCGCCCATCACCATCGAAGTCAAGCCCATCGATCCCGAAACCAAGCGGCGCCTCGCGGAGATGGTCCGATTCGAAACCGAGTTCGAGCCGAAGAATCTCTATGTGCAGGCGCAGCTCGTCATCACCCGCCGCCTGGTGTACGCCGAAGGGGCGCAGCTCTACGGCGAGCTGCCGGGCGATCCGGTGATCGACGGCGCGGTGGTGCGCAGCCTCAACGAAGCGCGGCACACGACCGAGACGCGCGATGGCCGACGCTTCGGCGTGATCGCGCAACGCTTCGTCGTATTTCCCGAACGCAGCGGCACGCTGACGGTGCCCGGTGCCGCGATCGTCGCCAGCGTCAATCTGCCGCGACGCGATGGCGGTGGCTTCGCACGAAGGGAGGTGCGCGTCGCATCGGAGCCAGTCCAGATTACCGTACGACCGATCCCCGCCGAATTCCCGGCTGACGCGCCGTGGTTGCCATCCGAGCAGGTCGACATCGTCGAGGATTGGCAATCCACCGGGGAGTGGCACGTTGGCGCGCCGCGTACGCGCAGCCTCATCGTGCGCGCCGACGCGACCGCAGCGTCGCGAATCGCACCACTCGAGATCAGTTACCCCGGCGGCCTCAAGGTGTACTCGGACCCACCGAACATCAGCGAACAACTCGGTGGCGCAGGCGTCATCGGCGTTCGATCCGAGACCACGCGCCTGGTGCCGACGCGTCCGGGTGAACTCGAACTGCCCGGCGTCGAAGTGCGCTGGTGGAACATCAAGACCGAAACGCTGGAAGTCACGCGCCTCCTCCCTCGACGGGAGCAGGTCGTCGGCGAGGCGATCGCGGCGAACGAATCGCCGGCAGCTACGCCGGAAAGCGCCACGCCCGAGGTGCCTGCGGCGTCTGCACAACAAGAAACGAGTGTCCACACAACGTCGTGGTGGTCCCACGCCGTCATCGCAGCCATCCTCGCGCTCGCAATCGGTTTCGCAATCGCCAGTCTGCTGCGGTATCACCGCTCGCCCCGCCAGGACGAGCGTACCGCCGAGCGACGAGCGTATCGTCTACTCGAGAAAGCCTGTGCCGCGCGCGACCCCGCCGAGATCCGCGCCGCGCTCGATGCCTGGCTCACGGCGCGGCACGGCAACCTGACGGCGGGTCTGCGCGCATTCTGCGGCGACACCGCGCAGCCGGGCGCGAGTGCCGTGCTCACGTCACTCAATGCAGCGCTGTACGGCAGCCCATCCGGGAAGCAGCATTGCCCAGCCTTCGACCCTGACACGTTGCTCATCGCCGTTCGCGCCCACCGCAAGCATCGACGCCGCAGTGAGCGTACGACAACGCTGCCCGGGCTCTACCCCGATCCCGGCACAGCCACCTGAAGGCTCTTGCTCACGATCTCGAAGACATCCTTCGAACGCGGCCCACTGTCCCGAATCGACTGAAGCGCCGCAATCATCGATTGGCGCTGTGGCTCGGGGTAGCGCAGCGGTCGGGTGAGCGGCGTCAGGAGCCGCGCAGCGAGCTGCGGGTTCGTCGCATCGATGGCTTCGATGCGCTCCGCGAGAAAACGATGGCCGGCGCCATCGGTGCGGTGAAACGAAACCGCGTTCTGGCTCGCGAACGCACCGTAGAGGGCGCGCACCCGATTGGGGTTACGGCGATCGAATGTCGGGTGCTCTTCGAGTTCGGTAACACGCGTCAGCGGATCGCCGCGTGGACTGCTCGCCTGCAGGCTGAACCACATGTCGATCACGAGCTTTTCCGCCTGCCAGCGTTCGTAGAATTTCTCGAGCGCAGCGTCACGTCGCTCATCTTCGATCCACGGCGCGTCGACGATCTCGCGCAGACACGCCATGCGGTCGGTGAGATTGTCGGCCCGTTCCAGGGCTTCGAACAGCAGCGACGATACTTCCCCCGCCAATGCAGGCGAATCGTCGACGGCTGCACACAGAAAGGCGAGCGCGACGTTGCGATAGCGCCGATTCGCCATGCCGGCCGGGTCGGGTACGTAGCGACGTCCACCCAGGCGACGGTAGATCTCGCGCCACTGGTCGGCGTACGCCGCACCAAATCGTGCGCGGGTGTTCTGCCGCGCCAGATGGATACCACGCACATCGATCAGTTCGGAGAGGTCGCTCAGGTAGGCTTCGGTGGGCAAAGTCAGCAGCTCGGCATGCAGCGCGAGCGTATCCGGATCCGCGGCGCCGGCACTCAGCAGTTCTCGATACACCTGTGCGAGGGAGTCGTCGAGTTCGCGACCCGTGCGAACGGCCTCTATGTGAGCAACCTGCAGGGAACGCATCGCATCCCACCGCGACACGCCGTCGCTGTCGTGCATCGCGAGAAAGACGAGTTCGCGCCGCGGCCGGTCGAACTCGACTCGCACGGGTGCGGAGAAACCGCGCAAGACGCTCAGAACGGGTCGCGCGTCGAGACCTGACACCGTCAGAGCGACACTCGATTCGCGAAGGTGCACGAGCAGCGTACCGCCATCGCGCAGCTCGAACGCTGCATCGCTGTGAATCTTCGCGCGTGCATCCAGGCACTCGCTGCCGTCGGCGCGCAAGAGCCCGAGAGCAACTGGAATATGGAAGGGCAGCTTCACGTCCTGACCCGGCGTAGGGTCACAACGCTGCTCGAGGCGGATCGTGCATACACCGTCTTCGAACGCCTGCGTGACCCGAATGACAGGTGTCCCCGCCTGCTCGTACCAGCGTCTGAACTGACCAAGGTCTACGCCGTTGGCGTCCTCCATCGCAGCGACGAAGTCGTCGGTGGTCACCGCCGTGCCATCGTGTCGATCGAAGTACAGGTCGGTGCCGCGCCGGAATCGCGTCCTGTCGAGCAGCGTATGGATCATCCCCACCACTTCGGCGCCCTTCTCGTAGACTGTGGTGGTGTAGAAGTTCGAGATTTCGATGTAGGAATCCGGGCGTACCGGGTGGGCCATCGGCCCGCCGTCTTCGGGAAACTGAACCGTGCGCAGGAAGTCCACAGCCTCGATCCGCTGCACTGTCTTCGAGTGGGCGTCGGCGGAGAACTGCGCATCGCGAAACACGGTGAAGCCCTCTTTCAGGCTCAGTTGGAACCAGTCCCGACAGGTGACCCGGTTGCCGGACCAGTTGTGGAAGTACTCGTGCGCGACCACGGCCTCGACACGCTGATAGCCGGCATCGGTCGCCGTGTCGGGCGATGCAAGTACGCAGGACGTGTTGAAGATATTGAGCCCCTTGTTCTCCATCGCCCCCATGTTGAAATCTTCGACCGCAACGATCATGAAGATGTCGAGGTCGTACTCGCGCCCATAGGTGACTTCGTCCCAGCGCATCGAACGCTTCAGTGCGTCCATCGCGAACTCGCACTGGCCGATGTTGTGCGGCTCCGAGTAGATCCGCAGATCCACGCGCCTGCCCGACTGCGTCACGAACTCGTCGCGTCGTTCCGCGAGGTTCCCCGCCACCAGCGCAAACAGATAGCTCGGCTTCGGAAACGGATCCTGCCAGGTCACGCGACGCCGACCGTCCGCCTGTACCACGTCGGACATGAGATTGCCGTTCGAGAGCATGACGGGATGGGCCGCCGCATCCGCAACGATCGTCGTCGTGTAGCGCGCCAGCACGTCGGGTCGATCCGGGAAGTAGGTGATCTTGCGAAAACCCTCGGCTTCGCACTGCGTGCAGTACATGCTCCCCGACCGATACAAGCCTTCGAGTGCCGAGTTCGACTCGGGGTAGACGCGTGTCACAACGGACACGCGGGCACGAGTCGGCATGTCGAAGATGGTGAGCGACTCCGCGTCGCGCCGATACTCGTTGCCGGCGAGGAGTCGCCCGTCCACCGCAATCGAGACCAGCTCGAGATCGACCCCATCGAGTACGAGATGCCGAGCATCATCGCGATTGCGGACCACATCCAGGTCGGCCGTCACCAACGTGCTGCCCGAGGTGATGTCGAACTCGAGATCGATGTCCGTCACCAGATGCCCTGGGGGGCGATAGTCGAGCCGATGGACGACCTGCGGGGAAGAGTCCTCACTCATCGTTGTTCACCCTTCAAAAGAGCTCCATCTGATTCGCGGCGGCCACCGGCGGCAGCGCTTCGATCCGCTCGATCCGCACATGATACGAGCTATGCGCGCGCACATTGAACACGCCGCGGTCGAACAAGAGGTACGAGCCGATCGCTCCGAGGCAACGCCCAGCCACCGGATCCCCACCATCGAGCTTGAGCTGCGTCGGCGGCGCAAACCCCGCGTTCGTGTATTCGAAGATGTGCAGCTCGGGTGCTTCGATGAAGCGGAAGTCGAACGCCCCGGCGAGCTCGTCGAATGCCGCGGCGGTCTGGGTGCGCAGCTGTCGCCACAACGCGGGCAGATCGATTTCCTGGCTCGGCCCGCTCACGAGAGCACGCCAATCGGTGCTCTCGCGCAGGTGGCGGCCCACGACCTTCTCGGCGCAGCCCGCGGCGTGTCGCGTCGGTGCATCGATGATCACCGCCGCCATCGAGGCACCTTGATCCAGCCAGCGTGCCGGCAGATTGTCGGGATGCGTGAGGCCCACCTTCGCGCCGCCCGAGTTGGCCAGATAGACACGGTGAGGACGCATGCAGAACGCCTCGCCCCAACCGGGCTCACGGCATGTGCCTTTCGCATAGTGACACCGGTCGGGGCTCACGACGCAGAGATCGCACCGCGCGAGCGTCGTGAAGCAGCGATAACAGTAGCCACCACCAAACGAACGGGATGATTCGGCGCCGCAATGTGCGCAGGTCACGCGGTCGAGGCTCGCGATCCGCAACCACACGTCGATGAGATCCTCGACGGCAATCACCTCACCGCCTATCTCGAGTCGCGACACCACGCGTGCGCCCTCGGGCGTCGCCAGCTGGTGCGACATGCCCTCGAGTATGCCCTGCGCAATGACACTCACGCCCTTCGCTTCATCCACGGCGAGGTCTCCTCGCGATCACGGCCAGGAGCATCCCGGTCGCCAGGCCACCCCAATGAGCGCCATTGGCGATGTGCAGCCCGAACGACTCGGTGATGCCCGTAGACATCGCAACCAGAAGCAGCACGACGACGACGATGAACGCGGGCTTCAACTGCCATGCCGGTTGTGTGGGGTCGAGTCGGCCCTGCACCACGACGAAGCCG
>JBFKCZ010000195.1:0-5754 GCA_041620035.1 Pseudomonadales bacterium | reverse complement strand
TCTCGAGCACCAGCGCGCCCTGGGTATTGGCGATCGTGTCGCCGTCCTTCAACACTTCTTCATCTGCACCCTGCGAAATACTCACATCGCGTCCGCCGAGGATGCCTTCGGTCTGAATCTGCGCGCCGGCATCCACGGACAGATTGTTGACGCTGCTGTCTATCTCCATGGTCACGATCGCCTCGCCATACGTGCTGTCGACGTGAATCGCCGCGACTCTGCCGATCGTGACGCCCGCCATGCTCACCTTCGATCGCGTCCGCAGCCCTGCCACCTCGTCGAAACGGGCCATCAGCGTATAGCTGTCCGTAGACCCGCTGAGACTGACGCCGCTGACTCTCACCGCAAGGAAGACAAGCGACAACACACCCGCGAGCAGAAACGCGCCGACGCTGATTTCAATGGTGCGCATTCTCATTACTTGAACTCTCCGTACATGACCAGCGTGAGCAGGAAATCGAGTGCGAGCACCGCGACCGACGAGTACACCACCGTTCGCGTGGTGGCATTGCCGATGCCTTCCGCCGTGGGTATCGCATCATAACCCTGGAACACCGCGATCCAGGTGATGGTCACGGCGAACACCGCGGCCTTCAGCGTGCCCTTGCCGACGTCATCCCAGAACTCGACGCCATCCTCCATGCCGGCCCAGAAGCCGCCCGGATCGATGCCCAGCCACTGAACGCCCACCAGCGCGGCCGCCCAAATGGCGACCGAGTTGAAGATCAACGTGAGCACCGGCATCGAGATCATGCCGCCCCAGAGCCGGGGTGCAACGATCCTGCGCAACGGATCGACGCCCATCATTTCCATGCCCGACAGTTGATCGGTCGCCTTCATGAGTCCGATCTCCGCCGTGATCGCCGAGCCTGCGCGACCGGCGAACAGGAGCCCGGTGACCACGGGTCCGAGCTCGCGCAACAGCACCAGCGCAACGCCGAGGCCAACGCTCTCTTCGGCGCCAATCCGAGCGAGCTGCGTGTAGCCCTGCAGCGCGAGAACCGCCCCTATGGAGAATGCCGAGAGCACGATGATCACGAGCGACAGCACACCGATCTGGTACACCTGCCTGATGAGCAGCGCGAAGTCGCCGCGTGCCGGCAAACCGAACATCGCCCAGAACCAGACCGTGCCGGCACGCCCAAGCGTCTCCAGCCAGTCGAGGGTCTGCTGTCCCATCAGTCGCAGGTAGCGAAGCATCAGTCGACGCCCAGTACGTCTTCGAGGAAGTCGTCCGCCGGATAGTGAAACGGCACCGGACCATCCGGAGCGCCGCTCATGAACTGGCGTACCACCGTGGAGCTGTCCTGTTTCAGTTCCTCCGGCGACCCCTTACCGATCACCAGGCCGTCGGAGATGATGTATATGACATCAGCGATGCTGACTGTTTCATGAATATCGTGAGAAACCACCAGACTGGTCATGCCCAGCGTGCGGTTCAGCCCGCGGATGAGGGCCACCAGGACCCCCATCGAGATCGGGTCCTGACCCGTGAACGGCTCGTCGTACATGATGAACTTCGGGTCGAGTGCAATCGCCCTCGCGAGTGCAACCCGACGCGACATGCCGCCCGACAGCTGAGCCGGCTTCAAGTCTCTGGCGCCCCGTAGACCCACCGCGTTCAGCTTCAACAGTACGAGATCGCGGACCATGTCTTCGGGCAGCTCGGTGTGCACCCTGATCGGGAAGGCGACGTTTTCGTAGACAGTGAGATCGGTGAACAACGCGGAAGACTGAAACAGCATCCCGAGTTCGCGCCGCATTTCGAACAACTGTGAGCGCGACATCGTCGTGACCTCGCGCCCATCGAACCTGACGCTGCCTTCATCGGGCCTGATCTGGCCACCAATGATGCGCAGCAGCGTCGTCTTGCCCGTTCCGCTGGGACCCATCAAGGCAGTGACCGTGCCCCGCGGTACCGACATGTCCAGACCCGCAAAGATCACTCGGTCGCCGCGACTGAATCGCAGCCCTTCTATTTCGATCAGATTGTCCGACACCCGAACGGGAACCGTGTTGGCAGCGGCGCACTATACCACCATACGCCCACGATACGGCCGTACGCCCGCCCCGCGACCGCTGCCTTGCAATGCCCACCAAATGCACCTTTAATCGGTTGCCCTTTCACGCAGTACCGCCGTTCCACACATCTATGTGGATTTCCTTGGCCGTTCTCATCGCGAGCTTCATCACGTTGGTGTGGAGCGCCGATCGTTTCGTCTCGGCGGCCGCATCGACCGCCGACAACTTCGGTGTGTCGAAGCTCGTGATTGGGCTCACGGTGGTCGCGGTGGGCACGTCGGCGCCGGAAATTCTCGTATCCGTCGCGGCGGCGCTCGACGACCATCCCGTCATGGCGATCGGCAACGCCATCGGCTCGAACATCGTCAACATCGGCCTGGTGCTCGGGGTCACCGCGATGGTCGCGCCACTGCCGTTCAAAGCGTCGGTGCTGAAGACCGAGCTGCCGTGGCTGATCGCCACGACACTGCTCGCGCTCGTCTGTCTCTTCAACCTGTTCGTGGGCCGATGGGACGGCATTCTACTGTTGGGCGCACTCGCCTACCTCATGTGGCGCCTGTCCCAAGCGACGCGTACGGACACGGAGTTGAGCGAGACCTTCGAAGAAGAGCTGGCGGATCTGCCCGTGATGTCCACGCGCGCGGGAGTCGTCTGGATCGTGGCCGGCCTCGTCATGCTGCTCGTCAGCGCCCGACTGCTCGTTTGGTCGGCCACCAACATCGCCGAGTTCCTGGGCGTCAGCGATCTCGTGATCGGATTGACGGTCGTGGCACTGGGGACGAGCCTTCCGGAGCTTGCCACCACCATCGGGGCCGCGATCAAGGGCCACACCGACATCGCCATCGGCAATATCGTCGGATCGAACATTCTCAACATCCTCGCCGTGCTCTCGGTACCCGCGCTGATTGCGCCAACGGCGATCGATTCCGAGGTACTCTGGCGCGACTTTGGCACCATGATGGCACTCACCATGATGCTCGCGCTGTTCGCCTACGGCATCGGGTCCCGGCCGATGATCACCCGCTTCGAAGGCGCCGTGTTGTGCCTGGCGTGGATCGGCTACAGCCTGTTGCTGTTCCATCAGTCATGAGCGCCTTCCCGCCTGCTGTGATCGCCAAGGCGAGCCGGACTCGCCTGCTGATTCTAGACGTCGATGGCGTACTCACGGATGGCCGGATCTATTACATGGCCGGCGGCGGCGAGGCTAAAGCCTTCAGCACCCAGGACGGCGCCGCGCTGAAGATGCTGATGGCGACGGGTGTCGCCACCGCCATCATCACCGGGCGCCGATCGGACATCGTCGAGCGCCGGGCGGCGGAACTCGGCATCTCCCATGTGTACCAGGGTGTCGAAGACAAGGCCGTTGCGCTCGATACGTTGGCGGCATCGGCCGCTATTCCCGCGGAGGCCATGGCGCACGTGGGCGATGACATTCCCGATCTGCCGCTGTTTCAGCGCGTGGCCCTCCGATTCACGGTGCCGAGCGGTCATCCCGAAGTGATCGCGAGGGCCGACTATGTGACACATGCGGCCGCGGGAATGGGAGCGGTCGCCGAAGTTTGCAGGCTGCTGATGACCGCGCAGAACACCTGGCAGAGCGCGTTGGCACGATTCGACCGATGAGACGCTGGCGTCTGTTCGCCGTACTGATCGTGGCGATGGTCTTCGCATCGTTCATCATTGGCCGCGATTCCACGCCATCGCCGGACGCAGCCGTCGAACCGCCAGACGCCGCCGACCTATTCATGCAGCGGGCGACAGTGACTCAATTCGACGCCGATGGATCCCTTCGCTATCGGCTATCGGCGGAGGAGATTCGCCACTTCGATGCCAACGCCATCACTCGGCTGCAGAAGCCCAGGCTGACATTTCACGGCGCAGACGGACCACCGTGGGTGGCGAGTTCGAATCACGGTGACATCCGTCATCGCGACGGCGGTGTGATGGACGGCAACGAAGAGATCGTTTCTCTGCACGAAGCCGTGGTGCTCGAAAGCGACGAAGAGGAGGGTCGCGTGAGGCTGACGACCGAGTCTCTCGACGTCTATCCCGAGCGTCGATTCGCCGAGACGAACCGAACTGTTATCATCGAGTCGAACGCCGGACGTACGACCGCAGCCGGGCTGGTCGGCGACCTGAGCACCGGCGTGTTGAAGCTGTCCTCCGACGCCTCGCAAAGAGTCCACACCATTGTCCTGCCAGAACAATTCAAGCGTGCGACCCAGGTTTGAACACTCGCGCCCGGTTCGGCGCTTCGCGCTCCACCTGGGATTCTTCGTGCTGCTGTATCCGCACGTCACCTTGGCGCTGCCCGAGGATGCCGAGCAACCCATTCACATCCAGGCCGACAGTGCGGAGCTCGACGAAACCCGAGGCACCGCCACGTACCGTGGATCCGTACGAATGGACCAGGGCACGCTCCGCGTCACTGCAGACACGATGATCATCGAACTGAAGAACGAGCGGGTCGTCAGAATCACCGCGGAAGGCAAGCGCGCCCGCTATCGCCAGCAATTGAAAAAGGACCAGTCCGAAGTGCGCGCCGATGCGGAAACCATCGTCTACCACACGCAGGATGAACGCGTGGAACTGCGCGGCGATGCATTCCTGGCGCAGGATGGCAACGAATTCAGGGGCCAGGTCATTCACTACGACATCCGCGCCGGAAAGGTCGACGCGAAGGCCGACCAACCCGGCGGCGTGCAGATGATCCTGCAGCCCGCCCGCCCGGGTACCTGAGCCGGTGTCGGAACTGGCGGCAAAGCACCTCGCGAAGCGGTTCGGCACGCGCATCGCCGTAGCCGACATTTCGCTCAACGTACAGTCCGGCGAGATCGTCGGCCTGCTCGGTCCGAACGGCGCGGGTAAGACCACGAGCTTCTACATGATCGTCGGTCTCATCAAGGCCGACAGCGGCTCGATCGAACTCGACGGCAAAGTCATCACCGATTCAGCCATGCATGTTCGCGCCCGCGCGGGCCTGGGTTACCTGCCACAGGAAGCGAGTGTGTTCCGCAAGTTGTCGGTCGCCGACAACATCAAGGCGATTCTCGAACTGCGCGAAGCCCTCTCGCGAGATGAACGCAACGAGCGCCTCGAGGAGCTCCTCGACGAGTTTCACCTCCAAGGGGTACGCGCTCAACTCGGTGAACGCTTGTCGGGCGGCGAGCGTCGGCGCGTGGAAATCGCACGGGTGCTGGCAAGCGATCCCAAGTTCGTGCTGCTAGACGAACCCTTCGCTGGCGTCGACCCGATATCCGTTGGCGACATCAAGACGATGATCAGTGACCTTGCGTCGCGCCGGATCGGTGTGCTGATCACGGATCACAATGTACGAGAGACCCTCGACATCTGCGATCGCGCTTACATCGTCAATCAAGGCAATATCATTGCCGAGGGTGACACTACCGCCATACTATCCAACGAGACCGTAAGGAACGTTTATCTGGGCGCCCAGTTCAGGCTATGACCTGCGGTCGGGGTATCGCAAAGGCGCCAGGAATCGTCAGCCGACCGTATGAAGCAGGCCCTCACCCTCAAGCTCGGCCAACAGCTGACCATGACGCCGCAGCTGCAGCAGGCCATCCGCCTCCTGCAGCTCTCGACGCTCGAGCTGCATACCGAGGTGCAGGAGGCGCTCGAGTCCAACATGATGCTGGAGGTCGACGAGGATCACGAGCCGGTCAACGGCGTCGACCGCGCCGAGCAGGAGGTCGAGCCGGCCGACATCCC
>JBFKCZ010000194.1:0-5770 GCA_041620035.1 Pseudomonadales bacterium | reverse complement strand
GAGTTGCTGGCGAGCGCGCACGAGCAAACCAAGGAGTCGGAACATGCATGATTTCCCCCACACCTACAGGGTCACCACGAGTGTCGCGGCCGAGTCGGACACGGTGCTGTTGAAATCCTCCGGCTTGCCGGACATTGCGACGGCGGCGCCTCGCGAATTCGACGGTCCTGGCGATCAGTGGTCGCCGGAGACGCTACTCACCGGGGCGGTATGCGACTGCTTCGTACTCGGGTTTCGGGCGATCGCGACGGCGTCGCGGCTCGAGTGGAAGCGTCTCGACGTCGAAGTGGACGGCGTGCTGTCGCGGGTGGAGCGGCGCATGCTGTTCACGGAGATGAAGATCCGGGCACGGCTCGTCGTGCCCGCGGGTCAGGAGTCGCGCGCGCCGCGGCTGCTCGACAAAGCGGAGGAGGTGTGTCTGATCACCAACTCGCTGTCGGCCGAGGTGCATTACGAAGGTGAGGTGGTGGTAGGCTGACCGTCCGACAGGGGAGGCTTCATGGCAGACGAACGCGTCGAAGCGCGGAACTACGCGTTTCTCGGATTTCTCACGCTGCTCAACGTGATGAACTTCGTCGATCGGCAGTTGCTCGCGAGTTTCGCCAACTTCGTGGTGCCGGACCTCGGCCTCACCAACGCACAGTTCGGATGGCTGACGGGGTTTGCGTTCATCGTCTTCTACGCGGCGATGGGGCTCTTCATGGGCGTGCTCGCCGATCGGGTCAATCGGCCCCGGCTGGTGGCGGCCGGTCTTGCCTTGTGGAGCGTGCTGACGGCGGTGTCCGGGGCGGCCAAGGGCTTCTGGAGTCTGGCCGTACCGCGAATGTTCATCGGTGTCGGCGAATCGATCCTCACGCCAACCTCGATGTCGATGCTGGCGGATCGCTTTCCGGCATCGCGGCTGGGATTCGCCTCCGGCTTCTACTACATGGGCGTACCGATCGGCGTCGGCGTGAGCCTCTTGATCGTCGGCTACCTCGGGCCTGCCATCGGCTGGCGCAACTGCTTCTACATACTGGGTGCCATCGGCGTCGTACTTGCGGTGATCATGCTGTTCGTCAAGGAAACGCCGCGCAAACATGTGGGTGCGACGCTGCAGCCGGGCGCCAAGCCGCCATCATTGAAGGAGATTGCGGGCGTTGCGATCCGTGCGCTGCGGGCTTCCCCGGCGCTGAGTCTGACGATCGGTGGCGGTGTCGCGACGCACTTCATTCTCGGTGCGGCCACATTCGATCAGCTGTGGTTCGTACAGGAACGCGGTTTCGAGCGGGCCGAAATTGCGCGCCTGACGGGTTGGATCGGTATGGCGGGCGGCATCCTCGGCAACCTGTTCGGTGGTATCGGCGGCGACTGGTGGTTGCGCCGAACCGGGATGGGTCGGCCGATGTTCCTGTTCTGGATCATGCTCCTCCTCGTACCGATCAACCTCGCGTACCGGCTGGTGGATCCCACCACGATGTGGTTCTACATCGGCATCTTCATGGGCTACTTCCAACTCGGCTGCTTCTACGGCCCGACCTTCTCCACGGTTCAGGAGCTCGTGCCGCCGCAGATCCGCGCAACGGTCGTTGCCTTCTACATCCTGACGTTGAACCTGATCGGTCTCGGCATCGGCATCACTGCGGGCGGCTACATGATCGACTACCTGATCGCGATCGATGTCGCCGAGCCTTACACCTGGACGCTGGTCGTCTTCACGGCACTGTCGGCCACGTCGATTCCGCTCTTCTACCTGGCCGGCCGGCGCTTCAAGGCGGATCGTGATCGGTTGTATGCGGTTGCCGCGTGACCGATCCGCTGCTGATCGACGTGCCGGACGAGCTCTCCACTGAGCGGCTGGTGATCCGCGCGCCGCGCGCAGGCGACGGTGCCGTGATCAACGCCGGGATCGTCGAGTCGTTCGCCGAACTGACCGTGTGGATGCCCTGGGCTGCCAGTCAGCCCAGCGTCGAGCAGTCGGAACTCTGGGCGCGTCGATCGGCGGTCGAGTTTGCGCGCCGCGACGAGTTGCCGATGCTCCTCTTCAGCCGCACCGATGGGATGTTCGTCGGTGCAACCGGGCTCCATCGTCTCGACTGGGAGGTGCCGCGTTTCGAAGTCGGTTACTGGGTTCGCACGTCGCTCACCGGCCGGGGTTACGTCACCGAAGCGGTACGCGCGCTGACGCGCCTGTGTTTCGATCGCTTTGGTGCGGCGCGTGTCGAGATTCGCATGGACCCCGAGAACACCCGCAGCCGGGCGATTCCGGAGCGGCTGGGGTTCGTATTGGAGGGCGTTCTGCGCCGCGACACGCGCGCGACCGATGGGCGTCTGCGCGATACGTGCGTGTATGCCCTGATCGACGTGGCCGAGCTGCAGGCCGGCTGATCGTGAACACTCGTTTGGAGACCGAGCGGCTGCGGTTGCGGGAGTACACATCGAGCGATGCGTTCCTGATCTCTCAGCTGCTCAGCGATCCGACGACGATGACTCACTGGCCGGCGCCGCTCGACGATGCCGCCTGTCGAGCCTGGCTGGAACGCGCGCTCGATGCATACGTCGAGCCGGCGTACGGGCGCCTCGCGGTGTTGCTCAAGACCGGCGAGTACGTGGGCGACGCCGGCATCGTGCGCGCCACCATCGAGGGGCGTGAAGAGAACGACCTCGGCTACATCATCGATCATCGCTATTGGCGCAGAGGCTACGGGCTCGAAGCTGCACGTGCATTGCTCGATTTCGGTCACCGGATGGGGCTTAGCCGAATCGTGGCGCAGATGGCGGTCGACAATCGTGCGTCTGTTCGCGTCGCGGAACGGTGCGGCATGCGTCTCGAGCGCACGTTCGTGAACGCGCGCAATCGCGATCTCGAGACCCGGCTGTACGTGTCGGAGCGGTAGCTATCGAAGTGGCTTTGGGGCGCCCTGTGGAGGGTGTCGTAAGAGTCAGCGGAGCCGTTGTGGGAGCGGGGGCTCGCCCGCAAGCGGCCGAGCGACTTGCCCGCGAACAAACCAATGATTTCCTTACGTTCGTTCGCGCCCAAGGGCGCTCCCACAAGGTCTTCGATAACTTTGGCGACGCCCTCCGAGGGCGCTCCCGCAGCGGGTGGCTATCGCTTGCGCTGTGCCTGCGAAATGATCAGATACGCCTGCTGCTCGAGATCGTATCGCTTGCGCGTGTACAGGAGTGCTTTGCGCGCGAACTGCTCCGCGCCACCGGCGTCACCTTCGTCGAGGTGCAGCCGGGCCAGGTCGATCCACAGCTCGGGACGATCGGGCTCGATGCGAATGGCGCGCTCGATGAGCGCAATCGCCTGCGCGGTGTCGCCGCGCGACGCAGCCTGCAGACTCTCTTCGCGCAACGCGAGCGTCACGGACGGATCCGGGCGGGGGGTGGTCGCGACCGGCGGTGCCGGCGGGCCATCAGACCGGTCTTCGGGGTACGGCGCCGGCGTTGGTGTGGCGGGCGGCAGCGTTTGGGGCGGTGCAGGCGCGCGCGACGGCGGATAGCTGGGTGGATAGGCCGGCGCGGTGGCGCAGCCCGCGAGGGCGAGCAAAACCGCCATAGCGGCAAGCGGAAGTCGGGTCAGTCTCGTAGCCATCGTCGCAGTCGGTCTCCGAATCGTTCGATCGCACCGCCGCACCCGGGCTTCAGCGGCAGCTGGAGTTCGTATGGTACAGGCACGGCTACGGGCGCGCCGCAGGTCACGTCGGCGCGATAGCCTGTTTCGTAGTCGACGGACTCGATTCGCGTACCGTAGGGTTCCGGCAGCGTGAGTGGTGTGGGGTAGAGCGTACCCAGGAGCGCATCCCACACCCGCAGCGCCCCGGTGCTGCCCGTGAGCCCCGTGGTGCGGTTGTCGTCGTAGCCCACCCAAACCACCGTGAGATAGTTGGCGTCGAAACCCGCGAACCAGCTGTCGCGATACTCATCCGACGTGCCGGTCTTTCCCGCGACACCGTGACCGGACCACCGCGAGCGCTCGCCGGTGCCCTTCAGCATCACGGCCATGAGCGCGTGATTCACGAGGCCGACCGTGTCGGGCTGCGCGACCTGCTTGACCGCAATCGGATAGCGCTCGAGGGTCGTTCCCGCTTCGTCCTCGACGCTGATCACGGCTTTGGGCGTCGTGCTGAATCCACCGCTCGCGAACACGCCGTACATGCGGGTCAGGTCGAGCGGCGTCAGATCCAGGGCGCCCAGCAGCATCGACGGGAACAGGTTGGGCGGGTCGATCTCGAGCAATTCGCCGATGCGGCGCGAAATCGGTTCGAGGCCCACCGCCATGCCGAGGCGCACGGTCGCGAGGTTCAGTGAATCACCCAGCGCGCGCACCAGAGGTACCGGGCCCTTGGGCTCTTCGTCGAAATTGCTGGGTGTCCACGCGCCGGTGTGCTTGTCGGGTACGACGATGGGCGCGTCGTCGACGATGGTCGCCAGGTTGTAGCGGCCGGTTTCCAGCGCGGTCAGATAGACCGCCGGCTTGATCACGGAGCCGACCGGACGCTTAGCCGACAGCGCGCGATTGAAGCCCTGAAAACCGGCGCGACGGCCACCGACGATGGCCGAGACCTCGCCGGTCTGTGCGCGCGACACGATGACGGCGGCTTCGAGTTCCCCGGGTGGCAGCTTGCGATCCCGTTCGATCGCCGTGAGGGTCGAGTTCACCGCGGCCTCGGCGGCGTCCTGTATCCATGGCTCGAGCGTCGCAAAGACGCGATACCCACGCGACGCGAGCTCATCGGTATCGTAGCCGGCGCCGAGCTGTGCACGCAGGAGATCGAGGAACGCCGGATAGTAGCCGCCGCCACGGCGCGATCCGCCGGTGACGGTGAGCGGCTTGCGGATGGCGGCCTGGTACTGCGGGTCGTCGATCACGCCATGCTCGTGCATCTGTCCGAGCACGCGATCGCGGCGCGCCTTGGCCCGTTCGGGGTGATTGAACGGGTTGTAATAGGAAGGCCCGCGAATCACCGCGATCATCAGCGCGATCTCGGCGGCGTCGAGTTCGCTCAACGGTTTGTTGAAATAGAACTGGCTGCCCAGACCGAAGCCGTGCACGGCGCGGGTGCCGTCCTGACCCAGGAAAATCTCGTTGATGTAGGCGTTCAGGAGATCGGCCTTCTCGAACCGCGCCTCCAGGATCACGGCCATCGCGAGTTCCTTGAGCTTGCGGGTCACGGTGCGGCGGTTGTCGAGGAAGTAGCTCTTCACCAGCTGTTGCGTGAGCGTGCTGCCGCCCTGCTGGACGTCGCCGCTGCGCAGATTCACCCAGGCGGCGCGGGCGATGGCGGCGAGGTCGAAGCCACGGTGTTCGTCGAACTTGCGATCTTCGACGACCTTGAGACCGTCGGTGAGCAGCTTGGGGGTGTCGGCGGGCGCAACGATGAGCCGGTCTTCGCCGTGGGACGGAAAGAAACTGCCGATCAATGGGGCATCGAGCCGCGCGAGATGGGCGCGGCGGCCGTCTTCTTCGAGAGCAATGATGACGGCGCCTGCGAACCGGACGACGAACTCGGTGGCCTTGCGTTCTCGGTCGTCGAACACGAACGGGCGCGCGCGCACGCGCACTTCGTTCCTGTCGCGGGTGAAGGTGCCCGACTGTCGCGCGTTGCTCTGCCGATAGCCCAGACGACGCAATTCGACCACCAGATCTTCGGGTCGCAGCGAGCGGCCGGGGTAGAGTTCGATCGGCTGGGCGTAGACCCGCGCCGGCACCGACCACCGTCGACCCTCGAAGGTATCGGTGATGAGGCGGTCCAGGTAGATGAGGTATCCCGCCAGCAGGCCGCTG
>JBFKCZ010000193.1:0-5778 GCA_041620035.1 Pseudomonadales bacterium | reverse complement strand
CGGCGCGAGCCGCGTCTGAATGTCGATGTTCGCGGGTGTCGTGGCGCGCAGGAGCTGCAGCGCTTCGCGCACGACGGTCTGCAGCTGGGTCGGCGCAGGTTCCTGCCGCACCTGGCGGCCAAAGGTGAGGATGGCCTGCACGAGATTGCGCGCCCGCTGCACCGACAGCTCGAGCCGCTGCAGGTACCTCGCGACCTTGCTGTTCGGGTCGATCTCCGCGCGACTCAGCTCGGAGAATCCGAGAATCGCGCTCAGGATGTTGTTGAAGTCGTGGGCAATACCGCGGGCGAGCGTGCCCAACGCCTCCATCTTCTGGGTGTCGTTCACCTGCCGCTCGAGATCTCTCACCTGGGTCACGTCCATGCCCGAGATCAGGAGCGAGCGCCGCGAATCGTCCTCGGACGGCAACGTCGTCACATGCCAGGCAATCATGCGCTGGGACCCATCGGCCACCCGCACCGGCGACTCCGAATAACCGTACACGCCGACGTTCGCGAACCGCTCCCTCACCTCCTCGCGAATGTCGTCGGGCACGAGTTCGTAGAAGTCGCGCCCCTTCAGCTCGCCTTCCTCGTAACCGAGTACCCGGGAGGCCTTCTGATTCGTCAGCGTGATTCGACCGTAAGGGTCGAGTGAAAGGATCATCACCTCGGCCACATCGAGGTACTGCTGCGCCCGTTCCTTTGCGACTTCGAGGGCCTGCTGTTGAATCTGGCGCTGAGCGATCTCGTGACGCAGCGCCTCGTTCGTTTCGTGTATCTGCAATGCCACCGCAACCCGGCGCGCGTGACTTCGATACGCCAGCGCGAGCAACAACACGGCGAGCAGACCGTACGCCACCTTCGCCCACACCGTGGCCCAGGCTGCCGGCAGCACGGTAAACGACAGCGCGAGGGGGCGCTCGCTCCATACGCCATCGTTGTTGGAGCCCATCACTTCGAACCGATAGTCGCCCGGTTCGAGATTCGTGAAGGTCGCGGAGCGACTGGCCCCGGTGGATGTCCATCGGTCGTCGAAGCCAACCAGCCGGTGCCGGTACAGGTTGCGACTCGGCGCGGAATAGTCGAAGGCGGCAAACTGAAAACCGATCATCACGTCTTCGTGTGTGAACTCGAGCGGCACAGCGTTCGAATCGGTGAGCGCCAGGGGCAGCGAACTTCCCATCTTCGTCAGACGGGTGAAGCCAACGTTCGGTGGCCGCTCGTTGACGCCGATGGCCATCGGGTCGAACACGTTGAATCCCGCTACGCCCCCGAACATCAGTTCGCCGGCGCGGGTGCGGGCGGCCGCGCCATGATTGAACTCGTTGCCCTGCAAGCCGTGCGTCACGTCGAAGGCGCGCACCGCACCCGTCGATGGGTCGAGTCTCGCGAGCCCACGACTGGTGCTGAACCAGATGAGGCCCGATGCGTCACTCTGCACGCCGAAGACCGCACCACCGACCGTTTCGCCGTGGGTGTGGTAGCGCTCGAACGCCGCGCGACCGAGCTTTCTGTCCGCCGCCCGCCAGCGATTGAGGCCACCATCCTGGGTGCCCACCCACAGATCGCCGGCCGCGTCTTCGTGCAACACCCAGGCGCGATCGCTCGACAGGCTGGTCGGATCGGCCGGATCGTGACGATAGGCCGTGAACCCGCCGTTGGCCGCGTTGAACCGGCAGATTCCACCGTCGTGCGTACCCACCCAGATGGTGCCGCTGGCATCTTCCAACAGCGCCAGCACCTTATCGGAACACAACGACGCACCATCGTCGCGATGGCGGAAATGCATGAACGAATCGACGCGCGGGTCATCGAGGCGATTGAGCCCGCCCCAGTACGTGCCGATCCACAGGCGTTCGCGGCGGTCCAACAGCAGCGAGGTGACACCTTGCGCACTCAGCGAATCCGCTCGATTCGCATCCGGCGTGAAGTGTCGGAAGCGACCCGATCCGGCATCGAACCAGTTGAGACCATCGCCGCGGGTGCCGACCCATATCCCTCCGGGCGCCGCGGCCAGCGCAAACACGCGATCGTCGCCGAGGGACCTCGGATCGTTGGCGTCGTGGCGCCAGTGGGTGAAGCTGTCACGGGTCGGAGCCCATCGGTTGAGGCCACCGCCGTAGGTGCCGATCCAGAGTGCGCCGTCCTCACCTTCGGCGAGGCTCTGGACGAAGTCGTTGCTGAGGTCATGCGCACCTTCCCCCCACCGCTTGACCGTACCGAACGATCCGAGCGACGGATTCCATCGGCTCACGCCGGCATTCGTTCCGACCCAGATCACCCCGCCGCGATCCTGTGAGATCGTTGCCACGTTGTCGTTGCCGAGGCTGGTGGGATCGCCGGCCATCCGGCGATGCCGTTCGAACGTACCTTTGCTCACGTCGAAGCGGTTGAGACCGGCGCCGTCCGTGCCCACCCACAGATCGCCACGCTCATCGACGAACAGTGCACGCACACTGTCGTCGCTCAAGCTCCACCGGTTCTGCGGGTCGTGGCGGAAACGCACGACCTTGCCGCCCTCCAGGTCGTAACGGATCAAACCGTCTTCGTAGGTCCCGATCCACAGATCATTGCCGTGCCTGACGAGCGCACTGACGCGGGCGTCCCTGGGCTGCATTCCGAGGAATTCGAGATGACTGATCGATCCGTCGCGAGGATCGAGGCGATCGACACCGCCGCCGTCGGCGCCGATCCAAATGTCCCCGGACACATCTCGATGCAGTACTCGCACCCGGTTGCCATCGAGAGTCGCGCCCGCCGGCATGTCGGCAAGACGAGTGATGCGTCCGGTCTGCCGGTCAATACGAGCGACACCGCCGCCATCGGTACCGATCCACAGAGCGCCGGTCTGGTCTTCGACCATGTCGCGTACGACGTCGGACGGCAGCGAGGCCGGATCGTTCGCACGATACTGGAAGCGGGTGAATCCGAGCCGGTCTGCATCGAGGCGCGCAAGGCCACCCCCGTCGGTGCCGACCCAGAGTGTGCCGTCGCTGTCTTCGAACAGGCTCCACACCCAACTGTTGGGAAGGGACCGTGGCCGCGCCGGATCGTAGCTGTAGACCTCCACTTCGTGGCCATCGAAGCGATTCAGGCCGTCCTGGGTGCCGAACCACATGAAGCCGCGATGGTCCTGCAGGATGGCCTGCACGTTCGCCTGGCTCAATCCGTCGGCATTGCCGAGCTGCGTGAACCGGATGCCACTTGCGCTCGCGATCGACGCATGCACGGCGAATACGACGAGAAAACTCCACGCGAGCAGAATCGGTGTTTGCGAGGGCCGGTGCCCCCCTAGCCAGGCTGGTCGACGCACGGTCACGGCGCTTCGAAGTTCATCGACGACGACTGTGGGGACTTCAGCTGCGAAGTATGCCTCAACTATGAGCCTGCCAAACCTGAAAGGCGACGCCGGATTATTGACGGCTCTCAGGCGTGCGCGATCAGCATCAGACAATTGCAATGGCGATCCATCGCATCGAGCGTGCGCATCGCCGTTTTCGCATCCAGCGGCGAGAGCACTTCGTCCGCAATTAGCAGCCGCGCGCGTTGCAGAATTCCTCTCGCCACGAACAAGCGCGCCTTTTCTCCCTGCGAGAGGCTCCACCCGCCTTCACCGATCATCTGCATCATGCCAGCCGGCATTCGATCGATGAGCGAATCGAGCCCGAGATCCGATGCAACCTGCAAGGCGTCCGCCATGTCCTGCCTGGTTGGTGGCCATGGACGCCCCAACAGAAGATTGAAGGCGAAGGTTTCGGTGAGCACGTGGTTGGCCCCCTGCTGCGGCACGTAGCAGATCAGACTGCGCCAGCGAGCCATGCCGACGATGTGTCTGTCCAGTCCATCGCTCAGCACGATGCCGCTGTCCTGCTGCAGGCGTCCGGCAACCACGGCAGCGAGCGTCGACTTGCCGCTGCCCGATCGGCCAGTCAGCAGAACCCGACTACCGGGCGCCAAGGAGAGATCCACGTTGGCAACCGCCGGCGTCGATGCGCGCGGGTAGCTGTAGCTCAATCCGCGGCACACGACACCGCCGCTCTCCTGAGCTTGGATCGGCGCCTTCGGTACCGACGCCTCGTCCGGGTCGCGCGCGAGCGTATCCAGCCGAGCGAAGGACACCCAGGCCCGAATCGCCTCGCTGGCGCCGAGCGCCGCGGACTGCAGCGCCGCGAACGTCGCGATGACAAAACCGATCATGGCGACACTGCTCACCCCGATCACGCCAGCATCGTTCCCGAACAAGGTCATCAGAACCACGAACAAGGCGACCACGACCCAAACCCGCGGTATCAGCGCGATGCCCAGGAATGCATCGTCGAACTGCCGCGTCGACTCGTGGTACCGCGCGATGCTGTGGTCTTCTTCGAGGTTCCAGTCCTCGACCCGCATGAACGCCTTGCGGGTGCGATGCCCCACCAGCTGCTCGGTGTGCACACCCGTGACATCGAGATTGTGGTTCAGGAACGCAACGGCACGGCGGTAGTAGACGCGGCCGCGATGCGCACCCCAGGCCACGACCGCCGCAAACAGCACTAACAGCGCATCGATCCCGATGAAGGCGCCATACGCGACGACGATCACCGTGGCATCGAGTACGGCCAGCGTGAACCTGATGCCGCCGCGCGCCGCGAGCGCATCGAGGTGATGGCTCTCGAGCGATCGGGCAATGAGTTGACCCAGTCCGAGCGCGCCCACGTACTTTCGATCGGCGCTCAATGCATCCGCCAGGAGCCAGCGTTTGACCGCAATGCCGATGCGACCGGACAGGCCGTGTTCCAGCGCCGTCTCCACCGGTAGAAGTACCAGCGCCGAGGTCAGTGCTGCGATCCAAACCAACGTGAGACTGTCCGGTGCGCCGGGACTGCTCAACAGCACGACCAGCGCAACCCAGCTGCCGATCCAGAGCGAGAACTGCAGGAGGTGCGTGAATACGAGCGGCAGACTCGCCCGGATCAACACGCCTTTCGTCGAAGCAGCGGGGCGTTCGGTCTCGAGCGTCCAGCCGAGAAAGAGCGGGCTTCCGCTGCCGAACTCCTGTCGTCGCAGCGCATCGATGATGCGCTGACCACCACGGCGCCCAAGCCCACGGCGCCCAAGCCCACGGCGCCCAAGCCCACGGCGCCCCAGTTCACGGTGCAGGACCGACATCCCTTCGCTCGACTCCACCCCGGCGCCGCCGAGGAGCCGCGCGAGCAGGTCGAGCCGAATTCTCTCCCTGCGTCCATCCGGCCCGATCACGACGGCAGCGCGGCGATTCGCCTTTGCCACGAACAGCGCCGCGGGCGCCTGTCCATCCGCCCGTGGAATGCGGACGACCATCGGCGCGGCATCCATCAGACACTGACCGATGTACTCGCGGCGGCAGGCCATCGCACGCATTCCGACCCCGGCTGCTGCGAGCGCCGGCGCGACCATTTCTTCGAATGACGAATCCGCATCGCCGTTGATTTCCGTATTGCGCGCGACGGTGCTTGCGCCGCCATGACCACGGATCAGAAAGGGCAGCGACGCGGCGAGCGCTGCCTCGGTCCACGAACATGCATCGATCGGATCGGTCACGCTTGCGCCCGCCCGAATTGACCGATGTCGATGGCTCGCCACGTGCCGCCGAGAAGGCGGCGCTGCAGTTCGACTTCTGCACCCACCATCGCCGCGTAGCGCGAGTCCTGTTCGAGCAGACTGGCGGGCGTGCCATCCTCCACGATGCGCCCATTCTCGAAAACGAGCACCCGGGGGAACGTCACGGTTTCACTGACGTGATGGCTCACCCATAGGAGTGTCGCCCCGTGCCATCGAT
>JBFKCZ010000192.1:0-5787 GCA_041620035.1 Pseudomonadales bacterium | reverse complement strand
TGGTGTAGAACGGAAACACGGCGGCGCGCCGCTGGTTCGACGTCGTGTTCGCGCCGCTGCGATGCCACAGACGACTCTCGAATGCGACCGCGCTGCCCGCGGGCGCGATCACGGGAAGCATTGTCACGGCCGCGTCGTCACCGGTGGGCATGCGGTGCCATCGGTGACTCCCCACCGCGACTTCTGTCGCGCCGTTGTCGGACGTGAAGTCGTCCAGGCACCAGGCCACATTGATGCCCTGCGGTTGCGGTGGCCAGGGTTCCGGGACGAACACCTGATCGGCGTGGAGCACGCCACGGACCGCGCCCGGGTCGGTAATGTTGCCCGAGATGTTCGACAGCAGGGCGGGCCAGCCGAGCGTGGATCGAACGAGCTGCATGGCGATCGGGTGTTCGGCGAGGTCGATGAAGACGGGATCCCGATTCAGGAGATTCCAGACGCGTTGGTTACTGTCGTTCTGGTCGAGCGCGAATCCCTTGCGTTCGCGGTGGCGCGTACGGTCGTCGTCCGCGGCGCGATACATGGCGTCACGAGCGCGGCGCAACGTTGTCGCATCGAGCACGTCGGTCATCACACACAGGCCGTACTCGCGCAGATCGGCGAGCGCCGCATCCAGGTCGCGCGCCGGTGCAGGCAAGTGGTCGATCGCCGACTCACGCATCCGAAGATGCCTTCCGTTCGTGGCGCTTCGCCAGTGTCTCGCCCCCGATACGCACGTTGGCGCCGGGACCGAGTCCGAGCCGGCGATGCAGTTCGGCCGAAAGTCCGCGCTGGGTTTCTGCTGAAAGAATCACGTTCCAGTTGACCTGAGGACGAAGGAAGTCGGCGGAGTAGTAGCCGAACAGCAGGGCCCGTTCTTCGTCCTTCGTGACGTTTGCGCCGGAGGTGTGCCACACGCGACCGTCCATCACCACGATCGAGCCTGCGCTCGCAACGAATGGGACGGTGCGTTCCAGCGGCCGCGGCGGCAGATCCGCGGTAGAGCAGTAGCGGTGACTGCCGGGTATGTAGCGCGTGGCCCCGTTGGCTTCATGCGTATCGTCGAGACACCAGATGACGTTCATCGACCAGGGCGCGAGCCAGGGTTCGGGTGCGACGAGTGCCTGGTCGGAGTGGAGCGCCATGCTCGAGCTTCCGGGCAGCGCAATGTTGGCGGTGAAGTTCGAGATCATGAAGTGTTCGCCGAGCAGGGTGCGCACGTAGCGCAGCGCGACGGCATTGAGGATCAGATCGCGAAACGTGGCGTGGAGTTCGAGGAGGGCGAACACGCGCACGTTGCGGTCGTTCGGATCGAGTTCCGGCATGTAGGTGCTGGCGCCGTTCCGGCGGAACGCCTCCGCCGACGTCAGCAATGCCTCTCGAACTCGCGATGTTTCGCTGCGATCGAGCACGTCCGGCACGATGCACACACCGGTTTCCTCGAGCGCATTGCAGGCGCGATCGAACGCACTTGGTGCCGTCATTTCGCGAGGGGATCGGGTCGCAGTTGCACCTTGCCGACGAACGACTGCGGAATCTCGGAGTGGATGATCGGGTCCAGGCCGTTCGTGAACCATAGCCCGCGTCCCTTCCAGCCCAGCGATGCATCATCGATGCGTCCATCGAGCCCGCGCGTGTACGTGTTCAAGGGATACGGCACACGAATGATCGTGAAACGTTCGGTCGTGGCGTCGAACGCGAGCAGCGAGTCCGAGCCCGTACCGTTCATCACCACCGTGTCCTTGCCGAGACCAAGGGTGTCGAACTGGTCGACGAACAGGTAGTAGTGGAAGTCCGCGCTCTGTTCGTTCGCGGCGCCGTCACCGGTACGCATGCGCGGCCCTGGACTGCGGTACAAGGTCCAGCCTTCCGGGCACTGTTCGCCCGCGCCCCAATGCTGCGTGCACTTCGAGCGGTCGAACTTCGCGAGGTGACCACTGCCGCCGAGTGAAACCCACACCATACCCTTGGTGTCGACATCGACCCCGCGTGGTCCGGCGCCGGGGCGTGGCGGGATGTAGCTCTCGTGACGGTCGTTCGCGGGGTCGTAGCGCACGATTCGCCCGCGATAGTCGGGTGGTCCGCCAGGGTCGCCGCCCGGCTGCGCGGTCCACACACTGCCGTCGACGGGATTCGGGATGATGCCGTAGTTGAAGCCGACAATCGGTGTATCCGGTTTGCCGTCGCCCGTGGTGTCGATGACGACCTCGCTCCAGCCCTGTGCGTCCCGCAGGGTTTCCGGACGGGCGGGATCGTACTTGGCGGGATCGAACCAGCCGATCACGTAGGAGTCACCGCTCGTCCACAACACACCTTTCGCGTCGAATTGCAGGTGGTGCGTGCCGTAGCAGGTGTCGATGAGCTGGTACTGCGACGTCTTCGTGTCGTACCAGCCGAGCTGGCGGTGGTGGTAGTTGTTCGCGATCACGGGCGATGCGTTGCAGAACGCCGGCAGATCCTCGGCCCACTCCCGTCGTACCTGGGTGGTGATCCACACCCGGCCATCGGCGTCGAGCATCGGATTGTGCGGGTTGGCCGGATTGGGATACTGGCCTTCGAAGCCGGTGATGCCCGGTTCAACGGGGCACCCCAGCGAGCCGAAGCCGACGTCGAGCGGCGCTGGCGCGTTGTGCGGCTTGTACGTCGCGTTGCACCACGGTGTATCGAAACCGCCGAGGGTCGGCGTCTTGTTCGACGATGCGGTATGGGTCACGGGATCGAGTATCAGCAGGCGGTCGTTCCCGAGATCGACCCCGTAGATGGGTTCGTTCGGATACAGCGTCGGGTCGCGTTTGTCGGTCGCGATCTCGTCGTGGGCGTAGGTGAAGGTATCGCCCCACGCCCACTGCGTGATCACGAGATTGCGCTCGATCCCCGTGGGTCGGGGTGGTGCTTCGGGTACTTCGCCCGCAACGATGCGTGCCGACCACGCGGCCAGCGAGTCGAGCAGCCGGTCGCGGCCCAGACCGTCGGCGGTCGTGTGCATGTAGCTCGCTTTCTTGAGACCGAGGTCGTAGCCGGCGCGGTCCTGGCCGCGGGTCATCGCGGAGCCCACCTGATGGCACAGCTGGCACCCCAGCTTGAAACGATTGGACCAGTCGGGGCTGTGATCGGGGACGTCGAGCATCGACAGCCAGTAGCTCGCCGGGTAGATCGCGGCGGCTGCGCGGCCGTTGTTGGCTGGCTTGGCACCGAGCTCGAGCGAGTCGCCGTTCTTCGCGCGCACGCGCGGCGAGTCGAGCAGACCGTAGCCGCGTACCCAGACGTCGTATTGCGCCGCGGGCAGCTGCGGAATCACGAAGCGACCCGCATCGTCGGTCACGACGATCTTGCGAAACGGGGTGGGCAATGCGTTCGTTTCGGCGATCACCCAGACGCCTGCTTCCGGTGTCGTACCGCCGGACGTCACCCGGCCCGATATGAAGTCGGAGGGACCGGCGGGTTCGTCGGTGGAAGAACAGCCCATCGCGCAGACGCTGATGACGAGGAGGGTCGCGGTTTTGTTGTTCATGGATCGATCCTATGCGCGCGGCCGCGCACTTGCTACCCGGGCGTGCCATCATCCCCGAATCGCCAACGAACGAGGCAGCGGTCGTGCAATCCAGCCGATTCGACGGGAAGGTCGCAGTGGTCACCGGTGGTGCGTCGGGGATTGGCCGCGCCATCGTCGAGCGTCTGATCGAGGAGGGCGCCCGCGTGGTGGTGGGTGATCTCGAAGTCAGCAAGCCAGAAAGACCGGGTGCCGCGGCTGTGTTCGTGCCGGTGGACGTGCGCATCGAATCCCAGGTCGAAGCGATGTGCACCGTCGCGACGGAGCGTTTCGGCAGGCTCGATCTCGGATTCAACGCGGCCGGCGTCGGCGGGTTCGCGCCCCTCACGGAGCTTGCCGAAGGCGAGTGGGATCGCATCGTCGATATCTGTCTGAAGGGCGTGTTTCTCGCCGTGAAGCACGAGGCGCGGGCGATGATCGCTCACGGCCATGGCGGTGCCATCGTGAACATCGCGTCATTGAATTCGCATGTACCGATGTACGGCGGTGTTGCCTACACCTGCGCCAAAGCCGGGGTGGAAATGCTCTCGCGCAACGCAGCGCTCGAGCTCGCCACCCATCGCATTCGGGTCAACACAGTCTCGCCCGGGCTCACCGATACACCGCTCACCGCGCCGATGAAGGACATTGCCGGCGTCGAGGCGGCGTACATGCAACGCATTCCGATGCAGCGCTGGGGCTCGCCGGATGAAATGGCGGCGGCTGCGTTGTTCCTCGCCAGTGACGATGCGAGCTACATCTCGGGATCGAATCTGTTCGTCGATGGTGCCTGGGAGACCACCGGCTATCCGAACCTGCAGCCGTATCTCGCGCAGATACCGCGATGACCAGCGCGCCAGGATGGGGATGAAGCCGAACTACGCGACGTCACGTGGTGAAGCGTCTCGAGAAAAGTTCTCGGGAAACGACGCCCCGAACGTCTCGTTCGGCAGACGTGTGGGTCGAGGGACTGCGCCAATTTGTCGGCACCCGCGGATTCGTGACGCGGGTCTCACTTGCCGACGCTCGATACAAGTGCATGCAAGAGTGGTCGCGGGGGCCTGATTCAATGCGGCATGGAAACGCTCATTGCGCGCTGCAGGTACCAGATGCCAGACACACTCAAGTGTTGGACGATGGCGCTTTCCGCTGTGGCCGCTTTGTGGTTTGTGGCGGCGGATGCGGCGCCCATGCAAGCCGACGAACCGATCCAGTCCTACATCGTTCAGGGCAGCACGTTCGAGTCCGCACGCGCCGCGGTGGAATCAGCGGGCGGCGCGATCTCGCATGAGCTGCGGATCATCAAGGCGGTCGGCGCAACGTTGACATCCGATCAGATCGCCCGCCTTCGGTTGCTGCCAGACGTACGCATCCGGCAGGACAGCACCGTTCTCGTCGATGGTGCCGCCGACGGATCCAACATTCTGATTCGTGACAAACAGATCCTTTGGACGCTGTCGAATCGGAGCGCCGACGCGCTGTCGATCTCGCGAATTGACGTGACTTGGCCAACCATCAACGGTGCGCTCAAGAAGGTCAAGCTGGACGGCGACGAGATCTGGAGTGGTCAAGCAGCGACCGGAGCGGCGGTATTGCGCGGACCATGGCATGCGGATGCGCTGCGTCGAAGACTCGCATCAGGCGTTGCAGTGGATCTGATGCTGGAGTTCGAACGCGACATTGCGTCTGATCAACGAACTTACGCGATTGCCGTCGGCTTCGACAATGGATCCTCGGTCGACTTCGTTCCGAGCGCGTGCCAGGTCATCGGCAGCAACGGCGAACGCAAATTCGACGGCAAGAAGGTCGAATGGGTACTCAGCAACAGGGGCGGGTCTGCCGCAACCGTACAGACGGTGTCGCTCAACTGGCCCAATCGCAATGGTGCGCTTCGGAAGATCAAACGCGGCGGCGACGAGATCTTCGCCGGCCTGCGCGAAGCTCCGGTCACGACGGTACGGGATCAGTGGCACAGCAAAGTCGAGCGCAGACGCATCGCCTCCGGCTCCTCCGAGAAGTTGACGCTCGAATTCGCCGTGGACATCGACCTCGATCAGGAGGCCTATTCGATCCTGGTCGAGTTCGAGGAGGGCTGCGCCGTCGAGTTTGCCGCCCAGACGTGGACCGATCAGCGAGTCAAGATCGACAAGAAGGCGCGGCCCACGTTCTTTCCGGAACTCGTCGGCGCTGACAAACTCCACGCGGAAGGCATCAGAGGCGCCGGCGTCGGGGTCGCAATCATCGATACCGGAATATGGAGTTCGAGCGGGGGCCGAAAC
>JBFKCZ010000191.1:0-5795 GCA_041620035.1 Pseudomonadales bacterium | reverse complement strand
GCGATGGCTCGCCGTTGTAGGAGCGACCCGCTCGCCCGCAAGCGGCCGAGCGACTTGCCCGCGAACAAGTGATTGATTTGCTCGCAGCCGTTCGCGCCCAAGGGCGCTCCCACAGTTGCTCGGATGGCTTTGGCGACACCCCCGAAGGGCGCTCCCACGGGGGTCTTCGACGCGATCAGTTCGCGTAGGTCGTCTCCTGCATCCCCATGATCTTGCTCACTTCGCGCATGAGACCGTAGGCGGTGGTCGCATCCATGCCGCCGGCAACGAGTGTGGACTTGCCCCCCGACTCCAACGTCAGCGCATTGGCGACGCGGCCGACTTTGGCCCGATAGGCCATACCGCTCGCCTGCGCCGCGCTGATGTTATGCATCTCCACCCCGAGTTCTTCGTCGGTAATGGCGTTGCGCAGAATCATGCGATGGATGTCGGCGGTCTTGAACGCTTTGCCATCGACCTCGATCGCATCCGCACTGACCCGAAACTGCGACTCCTTGCGGTGCTCTTTGGGCCGCAGGTCGCGGGTCCAGCCGTACCACAGGCTGAAGCCGCCCATGGCGAGGAACGCGATTCCGGCACCGTCGCCCATCATGCCCAGACCCAGCAGCAGACATACGACACCGATCCCGATCATGGTGCCGAACTTCGGTACACCCGCCGGAATCACCTTGAACACCGTGTATTTGCCTTCCTGCGTTTTCTGATATTCGGAACTGCGCGGCATCGTTCGACCCTCCCTGGGGCAAGTGACTGTGGTAACTGAGACGCGCACGCACGGGAGATGTCAGGCAAGCGGCAGCTATCGCCCGAGGGCGACGAACGGTCCCCAATACGCTGGATGCGCAACGAGGGCATCACCGGCATGCGCCTCCCGCATCGCCTTCACGGCGCGCTTGAGGCTCATCGTCAGCGGCAACTGATCGCGCGTCACGCCTTCGGCTACGGCAACGGTGAGATCCGCGGCCGCGCGCGAGACCACAGGCCAGTGGGTGACGAGTATTCGGCGCGCGCCGGCGGTGAAGAACGCCTGCGCGAGTCCCGTGAACGATTCGGCACGCGGGCGGCCGTCGCCCGTCGCCGTGTTGCATGCCGACAGGATGACCAGGTCGGCGTTCAATTGGAGCGCCGCGATCTGCCGCGTCAGGAGCAGGCCTTCGAGGGGATCGGCCTCTGCGCTGGCCGGTGCAAGCAGCAGTGATGGCTCGTCGATGCCCGCGATCTCTCCAGGCTTGAAACCGTGGGTCGCGAACGCGACTACACGATATCGGCCGGGTTGCGCGGCCACGAGCCGATCATGGTTGGCCTGACCACCGAGCAGCAGCGCGGATCGCTCGGCGCCGAAGGTATCGGCAAGCGTGCGCAGTTCGTCCGCCGATTCGGGGAGACGCGGCAGCTCGGCGAGCGAGGCCGCATCCATGCCCCTCGCGAAGTCGAAGACGGTGCCACCGCCGTCACCCTCGAGCTCTTCCTCCGACAGTTGCGCAGCGCCGATGCCCAGCAGCGCCTCCGGCGGTTCCTGGGGCTTAGTCGGCGTCGCGCCGAGCATCGACAGATCCGTCAGCACCGAAATCGCGTACCGATCCCCGAGATAGGACGCCGCGGACAACGCATCGGCGGTCGCGAGCTTCGCCGGACCCGGCTTGGTGACCAGTACGGCCGGCGGTACGGCTCCGAGCGCATCGTGGCCATACCAGACGATGTCGGTCGCATCCGCGAGAAGCGGTGCCATCGTGCCGACCGTCAACTCATACAGCCGGTGCGCCGCTTCGGCGTCGAAGGGCGGCAACGTGATACGTCCACCTGAGCCGCTGGCAACGAGGCTGCCACGCAGCCGCACGACGAGGTCGCGCACCTCGTCGGCGGTAATCGCCGAGCGATGCACGAGAGCACGCTCGCGATTGAGGCCAAACACGTACGTGTAGCGCGGGGTCAGCAGTGTCGCTACCAGCACTTCGCCCGGGCGCAGGCTATTCCGCGCGGCCGCCAGGTTCATCGGCCGCGGCGTGATCAGTGCACCGAGATCGGGCGCCTTGGTGCGAACGAATGCGATGTAGTCGGGAAGTGACTTCTGCGTTTCGTTGTATTGCACCGACAGAAACTGAATCGCACTCCAGAGCTGCTTCGGTGCGGGGAAGGTGAAGCCGTCGCTCGCGATCTGTCGCTCCCACAGACCCCGCAGCCATACCGAGTTCTGCGTCGACAGCGTGAAGAAGCGTTCCAGATCCGCCTTGGTCTTGGCATCGACCTGCACATCGTCGAGCCCGGCCGCGATCGTCGCGAGCGTGATGCGCCCGTAGGACAGCATCTGCGCGAGACCGAACATCCGATCGTCGATCTCGCTCCTGTACGCAGGGATTGCGTCGCGCAGCACTGCCAGGGCAGCCAGTGTGCGATCGACCTTGCGCTCGGTGTTCATCCGATCGCGCGCGTCGGCCACGAAACTCCGTTGCAGTTGCGCGACGATGGTGTCGTAGGAGCCGCGGTAGGCATTCAGATAGTCGCCTTTCGCCCGCGCGGCGTCGGCCATCACGAGTTTGGTCCAGGCCGCGTCGTTCGTCATGCCGGTGATGGGGTCGGCGATCGTCGCATCGAACGCATCGAGACGCGCAAACGCGTTGCGCTGATAGGGTATGGACAATACCGTCGTCATCAGCGCCTGATTCGCGCGGACGCGCTCCGCCCCCGATACTTCGAACTCGCCCGCGCCTTCGAGCACGTACGCATGCCGCAATCGCACTTCGAACTCGTCGTGGCGGTCTGCAAAGCGCGCCGGCACGGGAAACCTCGCGAGCACCGCGCCGGTGAGCTCATTGGCCTTGGCCATGCCATGACGCAGCTGCCATGTGTCGTAGAGCACGGGCAGCAGGCGAAGAACGGCTTCTGTGTCTCGACCCGTCATCGCGAGTGCGAGCGCCTTCGCACCCACCTGATCCGCCTTTGCACCGTCGCCGTTACGCACGAGGCCCGCCGCCGCAGCTGCGTACAACCGGCTCGCGCGCAGCCCTTCGGCACGCTCCACAGCCGCGGCACGCTCCATGGCATAGCCGATCAGATCCCGAAGCCCGTCGGTGGTTTCGGCGTGCAGCGCGATTTCGCGTATCGCATCGAGAAGCGGTGCGTCTTCGACACTCTCGCCCAGAGGGGACGCGCGGTAACGCGCGATCAGGTCGTGCGCGACCACGACCGCGAGCCTGGGTTCGTCGCGTTCGATCGATGCACTCACGAGGCCCGCGCGGGCGCATCGGCCGATCTGCGCGAATACAGCACCGTGCCCGCCATCGGCGAACCGGTCGGCGAATGCGCCAATGGTGGTCAACACGTGGGAGCGCAGCACCTGATCGTTGGTACGGTCGGCGAAGTAGGCGAGCGCGGACAGCACCGTGAGGTAGCGAAGACGTTCATGCGCTTCGTTGCGAGGCGGTCGCGCGAAGTAGTCGGCGAGGGACGCAGGTGTGAGGTTGCGCGGCAGCAGCGGCGCTTCGATCTGCGCGCGCTCGGCTGCACTCACAAACGTCACGCAGAGCAGCTGATCCTCGGCGATCTGCTCCCAGGTCTGCGCCCAGCACCAGGGCGCCGCGAAGACGGCCAACGCACCGAGTACGCGAACCAGGCGGACGCGCATGCGCAGTGCGTCTGCTATCGCTTGACGAATCGAATCGTGGCGCTGTCGGCGGTGAGCTCCAGCGCATCACCATTGCGGGCGAGGGTGAAGTTCTCGGGATCGCCGCGCCCCCGCTCAGCGGCGGGTATCTTCACGACCACGGTGTTACCGACGAGTGCGAAGGTCGATTCGTACGAGTCTTCGTAGCCACCATCGTGGTTGGAGATTTTCACGGTACTGTCGCCGAGGAAGTGCAGGCTGAGTTTCTCGCCGCCACCAATATCCGCCTCGTACACGCCCGCGGGTGCCGGTGGCCCGCCGCCGCA
The DNA here is from genome assembly GCA_041620035.1 of Pseudomonadales bacterium. Lineage (GTDB taxonomy): Bacteria > Pseudomonadota > Gammaproteobacteria > Pseudomonadales > Azotimanducaceae > SZUA-521. The sequence goes on along the minus strand of JBFKCZ010000191.1, from coordinate 1,868 downwards.
GCCGGCGAGCGCGATCGCGCACACGGCGACTCCGAGCAATCTCATGACTGACGCATTCATCGTGGTTCCCCCTACGTTTTGTTCACCGAAAGGCCCGAGAAGAACTTCGCCAGCTCGATGGCACCCGAACGCTGGGCGATCTCCTTCATGCTGCCCGCATCGCCCACCTTCGCGCCGGGGTCCACGCCCTTGCTCACCGCAAGCTCGATGAACGCCTTGGCGTCGTCTTTCATGCGCAGGTCGAACTGCTGCATGTTCAAATCGAGGAACACGAGATGAATCAGGTTGTAGCCGAGCTTGGTGGTCGCGGTCGGGTTCTTACTGCGTTCGAGCAGGAGCTTCGCGAGTTCGTACTGCTTGGCGTGCGCGGCCACCATCAGCGGTGACATGCCCTCCCGGTGCGGGGCCAGCATGTCACGCCCCCCGAGCCGATCCGGATTGGCACCCGCGTCGAGCAGTAGCTTCGCGACCTCCAGCCGCACGGCTGGCGAAGGTGCCCAGCGCCAGTTCCAGGCCGTCAGCACCAGGTCGTGCAGCGGCGTGTAGTCGCCCACGTCGGGCTGATCCACGGGTAAGCCGAGATCGATGAGGCGCTTGACCTCGGCGACGTTGCACACACCGTTGTCGGCCAGCGAGAACATGCAGTGGTGCAGCCGCGAACGGTTGTCGCTGTCCACGGCCTTCGGGTCGGCACCCAGTTCCACAAGGGTATCGAGCGCCGCACGCGAGGCACGCACGTAAGGATAGGTCCACGACGAACTGACGAACGGGTTTGGCGCGGGGCCGTTGTTCAGCTTCTTCTTCGGGTCGACCAGGCTTTCGGTGACGTAGTAGCGGAGTTTGTCGAGATCGACGCGAAATTCCGCGAGCGGCAGCTTCGCATACCAGCCCGAGTTGTTCGGCTGCAGCCCGGCGGCCTGCATGAACGGACCTGCGTAATCGAGGTCGACGAAGTTGTTGAGGTCGTAGTCCTGAACGGTTTCCCAGCCATTGTTCATGGTGCGCCAGGTGCCGATCTTGGCGCCGGCCGCATAGCTGCCGTCTGCCGTGACATTGCCTTCTTCGTCGAAGGTCTGGTACTTCCCGTCGAGCTCGCCGTCCTTCCAGTGCTCGACGAGTGCGACCTTGCCGTTCTGGTGGTATTTCTTGTGTTCACCGATGAGCTTGCCGTCCTCGCCGCGAGTGCCCTCGGCAAACACCCACACGGAGCCATCCTGTGCCTCAGAGGCCTGACGGAACGGCCCGCTCGGGTGCGTGGTGAGATTCACCAGTTCACCCTTGCAGGTCCAGCTGCGATGTTCACCCTTGGGCCTGCCCTCCTCGTCGTAGGTGTTCTCCTGCTTGAGCGTGCCGTCTTCGCACCAGGCGCGTGACGTCCCGATGGTGTACGAGCCCCAGGACTTGGGATTCGTCTCGCGGGAACGGAACATCACGTGACTTTCCGACCGCATCTGGCCGTTGTCGTACCAGGTCCGGTACCAGCCGCTCGGAAAGCCATCGACGTAGTCGCGCGACTCGGTCACGCGCCCTTCGGCGTTCTTCGTCACCACGCTGCCCGTGACGGGTTCGTTGTCTTCCCGCATGACGACCGCTTTGGATTGATCCTGCCGGTCACGAAAAACGAGGCTCTCGTCGATCTCGCTCGGCCCGCACCCCACCAGCAGTGGCGTAGTGGCTAGTACCGCCCATACCCAACTCATCGTCTTCGTCATTGCTCCCCCGGGAATGCCAATGGTCATGGGGTGTATGACGCGGGGTGACGGCAAACGTCAGGTAGGTCCTGACGAATCCGTGGCATTGCCGTCTTTCGACCAGGCGACACTCAAGGGAGGTACGGTCCAATGCGCGGTCAATCAATTCCCAAGTTC
>JBFKCZ010000190.1:0-5798 GCA_041620035.1 Pseudomonadales bacterium | reverse complement strand
TCTTCGACCGCGACACGGGCGCCTTTCGATTCGTGCCGGGGCCGATATTCGCGCAGGTGGTGCTGGCTGACGAAGTGAATCGCGCCACGCCAAAAACGCAGAGTGCACTCCTCGAAGCGATGGAGGAGCGTCAGGTCACGGTCGATGGCCAGACGCGCCCGCTGCCCGCACCCTTCTACGTGATTGCGACTCAGAATCCGGTCACGCAGACGGGCACGTTCCCGCTGCCGGAATCCCAACTCGACCGATTCCTGATGCGAATCGAGATTGGCTACCCGGACCCGCAGACGGAACGGGCGTTGCTCAAGAGTGGCGATCGCCGCGCCGCGATGGAAGAACTCGTGCCGACCATGGATCACGCGCGGCTGACGGAGATTCAGCGCGCGGTCGACAACGTCAAGGTCGCCGACCCACTGATCGACTACGTGCAGCGGCTCGTGCAGTACTCTCGCAACGAAGCCGAATTCGCGTTTGGCCTTTCGCCCCGCGGTGCGCTCGGCCTGCTCAAGGCGGCGCGTGCCTGGGCGATGGTGCATCGCCGGAGCCACGTCGTGCCAGAGGACGTACAGGCGGTCCTGCCTGCGGTAGTCGAGCATCGGCTGCGCGCGTCCGCCGACTTCGCGGGTCACGGTGGCGCAGCCCTTGCTCAGAAGCTCCTGAGCAATGTCGACGTCCTCTCCTAGCCTCTCGGAACACGCGGCCCACGTTCGCGGCCGATGGGAGCGTTCGGAGCGCTTTGGTCGGTGGCTCGAGCGGCGAATTCCGCGATCGTCGCGAATCACTCTGAGCCAGAGTTCGATCTTCATATTCCCGACGGTGACGGGCTTCGTGTTCGGCGCGCTCGTCCTGCTCTTGATCGTCGGTGCGATCAATTATCAGAACAGTCTGGTGTACGGCGTTGCGTTCCTGCTCGGCAGTCTGTTTCTCGTCACCATCCTCTACACCTTCCGCAATCTGTCCGGGATGACGTTCGACCTCGTCGGCGCGGGCGCGGGTTTCGTGGACGAAAGCATCGAGTTCCAGGTGCGCGTATCGCGACCGCAGGGGCGGGGTCGCGAAGGCATTCAACTCGGATGGCCGGGCGCCATTGCGCAATGGGCGGAGGTGTACGAAGCGCCCGCGTGCGTCGTGCGGCTGTATGTTCGGGCGGACGCGCGCGGCTGGTTGCGTCCGGGACGTCTGCTCATCGAGACCTACTATCCGCTGGGGCTCCTCCGCGCCTGGACCTGGGTCGATCTAGACGCGAAAGCCCTCGTGTATCCGCGCCCGATCTTTGGTGAGCCGCCTCAAGCGACCACGCGCCAACGCGACGAAGGCGAACTCATCGATCCGAGGGGCAGTGACGACTTCTCGGACATGCGGAGCTACCGGTCCGGCGACCCGGTGCGGCGCATTCTGTGGCGCACGTACGCGCGGTCGGACGAGTTGATCGTGAAGGAGTACGCGAGTTATCTCGACCCGCGATTCATCGTCGACTTCGATGCGCTGCCCGGTGATGTCGAGGAGCGGCTGTCGAGGATGACGGGCATGGTGCTGACGGCGTCCAACGTGCAACGCGAATTCGCCCTGTCGCTGCCGGGCACATTCATCGAGTCGGGTCTCGGCGCTGCGCATCTCGACCGCGTGCTGAGGGCGCTGGCGTTGTATGGCGTCGAAGACGATGTCGACTGAAACGACCGGCGGTGTCGGGCGCCAGATCCCGCGGTTGAGCCTTGCATTCCTGATGCTGGCGCAGGCGGCGGTTGTCATTCCGCACGGCGGCCATCTGTCATGGTGGGTCATCGTCGTGGGCCTGGTCTGCGCGGCGTGGCGTTGGATGGTGTATCAGGGTCGCTGGGATTTCCCGTCGCGCCTGGTGAAGGTTGTTCTGGTCGTGATGGCCGTAGTGGGCGTTGCCCTGGGTGGCACGGGCGCCTTCAGTCTCGAAACTGCAACGGCACTTCTCATCGTCGCGTTCGCTCTGAAGCTGGTGGAGATGCGCAGCCGGCGCGATGCCTACCTCGTCATATTTCTGTGCTACTTCGTGATCGCCACCGAGTTCCTGTTCGAGCAGTCGATGGCCATCGCGTTCTATCAACTGCTCGCGGTGATCGTGGTCACTGCGGCGATGGTTGGCCTGAACCAGATGCACACGAGAATCCGACCGCTGGTATCGCTGCGCACAGCCGCGACCCTCGTGCTGCAGGCGGCACCCTTGATGCTCGTGCTGTTTCTGTTCTTTCCGCGGATCGCGCCCTTGTGGTCGGTGCCGCTACCGGGCGGTGCACAGACGGGAATCACCGATCGGGTTGCCCCCGGCGACATCGCATCGCTTGCGCGGTCGGACGAGATCGCGTTCCGCGTCACGTTCGATGGCCCCGCGCCGAACACTGCGATGCTGTACTGGCGTGGTCTCGTCTACTCGCGCTTCGACGCCGGCGTCTGGACAGCGGGCCCCCTGCCACCGACAGACCGGCGCGTCGAGTCGGTCAGGGTCCAGGCCGATGGCACCGCGCCGCTACGTTACGAAGTATTGCTCGAGCCCACTCAGGCCGTCTGGCTCTTTGCGCTGGAGACGCCGTCGCCGGTGACCCCTGGCACCGCGCTGACGCGCGACTACAGGCTCGTCAGCGACGAACCGATCCGTGGTCTGTTTCGTTACCGTGTCGAGAGCTTTCCGGACTATGTTGCCGACGCGTCGCTCCCGGAGTGGCTGCGGCGCCGGGAGACTCAGATCATCGAGGGCGCCAACCCGCGCAGCCGCGAGTTCTCTCAGGCGCTTCGTGAACGCAGCGCGTCCGATCGTGCCTACCTCGAGTCGTTGCTGCTGCATGTCCGCCGCGAGCCGTACTTCTACACGCTGAATCCGCCGTTACTCAACAGCGCCGACGACATCGACGAGTTCTGGTTCGACACGCGCGCGGGATTCTGCAGCCATTTCGCTGGCGCATTCGTCTATCTCGCGCGGCTCGCCGGCATTCCGGCACGCATGGTCGGCGGTTATCAGGGTGGCGAAGTCAATCCGGTGACGGGTCACTTCGTCGTTCGTCAGTACGACGCGCACGCCTGGGCAGAGGCCTGGGTCGCGGGCGAAGGGTGGGTTCGATTCGATCCGACTGCCGCGGTCGCGCCGGCCCGCATCGAGCGCGGGCTCGACGCTGCGCTGTCGGAGCCCGATCGCGCGGCGCTGGCCGCATTCACGAGCCTGCGCCTTGCTGGTACCGCATTCGCCGATGTCATGTACTGGTTCGAATCGCTCGAGCATCGGTGGAACGTCTGGGTGGTCGGCTACGACACCCAACGTCAGTACCAGTATCTGCGCGATCTACTGGGTGGCGTATCGCCGGTGAAGATTGGCCTCGTCATGCTGGCTGGCGGCGCCGGCAGTCTGGCGCTCGTCGCGCTGTCGCTGTTCTGGCGCCGGCGCTCGGTGGTAGGGCACCCGACGGAGCGGTTGTTGCGTCGTTTCGATGCCGCGTTGGCGCGCCAGGGTCTATCGCGCGCCCCGGCCGAGTCTCCGCGGGCATTTTTGCAGCGTGTCGGAATTGCGTTGGGCAAGCAGCCTGCGCAGATGACGAGCCTCGTCGAATCGGTCGACCAGCTTCTATACAATCCCGCCTCGAATGCACATGACGGCGCCGTTCGGCGGCGCGTCGCTCAGGGGCTGCGTCGGCTGAAGCTCGAGGTGGCCCTGCGAAGTAGAGGCTGACGATCCCATGGCCATTCCTGCTCGGCGCACACCCTGCGTCGGCATCTGTTCCACCACCTACGGCGACCTGGTCTGCCGGGGCTGCAAGCGGTTCGCGCATGAGATCGTCGATTGGAATTCGTACACGGACGATCAACACGCCCGTGTGTGGCGGCGTCTGCATACACTGCGCGATGCCTGTGTAGAGCGTTTCGTCGGGATCGGCGATGCTCGAAGGTTCGATTCCGCGGTGGCTGAACTCAAATTACCCGAGGGCGACACGCATCCAGCCGCGTTGATCTATGAACTGCTGCGGCGGCGCGCCCGCGTCATTTCCTCGCTCGTCGACGTGGGGTTGGTTGCGCGTACCGAGGCTTCGACACCGCGCACGGTGCGCGACGCCATCGACAACGAGTTCTTCGCGCGGTCTCGCGCGGCATACGAGCGAAGTTTTCACACGCCGGTCGATGGATGAAGCCCGGCGCGCCCGGTGAGTTTCTGCGCTGCGCGACACCCGAAAGCTGGGTCGTGACCGCAATTCACGATCGCGCGACGCTGCTCATCGACCACGCCAATTGTGAGAAGAAAGCGGCCGGTACGGCGCTCAGCCTCTTGTACCGCTATGTCGATCGGCCGGAACTGCTGCCGGTGCTGAGCGCGCTCGCGCGCGAAGAACTCCTGCACTTCGAACAGGTCGTTTCACTCATGGCCTCGGCCGGCGTCGAGTATGCGCATCTCGGCGCCGGTCGCTATGCGCGGTCCCTGAAGCGACTGGTTCGCACCCACGAGCCTGCACGACTCATGGACACGCTACTCGTTGGTGCGGTGGTGGAGGCGCGCTCCTGCGAACGGTTCGAACGTCTCTCTACCGCGCTGGACGACGATGTGGGTCGCTACTATGCGAAGCTCGCACCGGCGGAAGAGCGGCACTTTCGAGAGTACCTTTCTCTCGCGCGGCGATACGACGACGGCACTTTCGCGACCAAGCTCGAAGAAATTCTCGAGTGCGAGCGTGAACTCATCGAGTCGCCGGATCCTGAGTTCCGCTTTCACAGCGGCACCCCATGTGAACTTCAGCGGTGAAAGTGCTCCGCGGCATAGAGGGTGTTCTGTAGCAGCGCGACGCGGGTCATGGGTCCAACGCCCCCGGGAACGGGCGTGATCCAACTGGCCCGCTGACGAGCCGACTCGAACTCGACATCGCCGGTCAACTTGCCGGCGGCGTCGCGCACGATGCCGACATCGATCACGATCGCGCCCGGCTTGATCCAGTCGCCGCGGATGAGGCCGGGCGAACCGGTCGCAGACACCAGTACGTCGGCGCTGCCGACGCAATCCCGTGTGTTACGACTGAATTTGTGGGCGGTGGTGACGGTGCAGCCCGCGAGCAGCAGTTCGAGTCCCATCGGTCGACCCACGTGGTTGGATGCACCGACGATCGTGGCATTCAGACCGCGGATGGCGACGCCGGTATGGGCGAGAAGCTGCATGATGCCCTTGGGCGTACACGACCGCAGCACCGGCTGGCGCAGGGCCAGCCGACCGATGTTGTAGGGGTGGTAGCCGTCGACGTCCTTGGTGGGTTGGATGCGTTCGATCACGAGCGAGCTGTCGATGTGCTCGGGCAGCGGCATCTGCACGAGGATCCCGTCGATGGTCGAATCGACATTCAGCTCGTCGATGTAGCTCAGGAGTTCGGCTTCCGATGTCGAACTGGGTAACTCGGTGACCCGGCTCAATATCCCGACTTCCTCACAGTCGCGTCGCTTGTGCTTCACATAGATGCTGGAGGCCGGATCATCGCCCACCAGGATGACCGCCAGTCCAGGTACGCGAATGCCCCGTGTGCGACGGCTCGTCACGGCGCGAGCAACCGTGTTGCGGAGGGTCGCCGAAAGGGCGTTGCCGTCGAGCAGATTGGCGGTCATCGATGGTTGCTGGCCTGCGGCGAAGGCGGAATTCTACACGGCTCGTCGTTCGCCTCGGACTGGTTTGACCCCCAAAATAGCGGTGAGTATGATGCGCGGGCGCCGGGTAGGGCGCACCGGTTGCGCCGTGCCGGCTCGGGTTAGACCGTTCACGGTCGAGGTTCCAAACGAGGTCGAAGTTCCAACGGGGTATAGCGCAGTCT
>JBFKCZ010000189.1:0-5802 GCA_041620035.1 Pseudomonadales bacterium | reverse complement strand
GGTGATCGGTCAGGTAGACAAAGGCGCAGACGTACTCGATCGCGTACTCGATGTGCCACGCATCGGCATCTCGGCGGAAATGCTGGGCTCGCTGCAGGAGTGTTTCGAGCGCACGGTCGCCTACCTCAAGGAACGTGAACAGTTCGGTGTGCCGATCGGCTCCTTTCAGGCGCTGAAGCACCGCGCGGCAGACATGTTCTGCGAAGTGGAGCTTTCGAAGTCGGTGGTGCTCGAAGCGCTCACCGCGCTCGACGAAGGCCGCTCGGACGAAGAGATCGCGAAACTCGCGAGCCTGGCCAAGACCAAAGTTGGAGAGACGTTCAACCGTGTTTCGAGGGAAGGTGTGCAGATGCACGGCGGCATCGGCATGACCGATGAGTTCGACATCGGCTTCTTCCTGAAGCGATCCGCCGTGGCCGAGCAGACCCTCGGTGATGTGAACTTCCATCGCAACCGTTACGGAGAACTGGAAGGCTACTAACGCCTATGATTGGCGCCGCCCTGATCGCAGCGACGCTCGCGCAGGGCGTCGTCTTCGAAGATCTCGATCGTGATGGCGTGCGTGATGCGGGCGAGCCCGGCGTTGCCGGTGTGCGAGTCTCCAACGGACTCGATGTGGTGCGTACCGGCGCGGACGGGCGATACCGGCTCAGCGTCGACGACGAGACGATCCTGTTCATCACCAAGCCATCCGGATACGCAACCCCGGTCGATGGCCATCAGCTGCCGAAGTTCTACTACGTCCACCAGCCCGCGGGTACACCGATCCCGTTGCGCTATCCAGGCATTGCCCCAACCGGCCCGTTGCCCGAGTCGGTGGACTTCGCGCTCGTGCGGCAGCAGGAACCGGCACGCTTCGAAGCGATTCTCCTGTCCGACACGCAGCCGCAGACGAACGCCGAAGTCGACTACATTCGTGATGAGATCGTTCCCGAGCTGATCGGCACCGAAGCACGCTTCGGCATGACGATGGGTGACATCCTGTTCGACGACATGTCGATGTTCCCGCGCTTCAACGCCATCATCGCGCGCATCGGCGTGCCCTGGTACAACGTACCGGGCAACCATGAACTCAATCTGGATGCACCAGACGACCGCTACTCCCTCGAGACCTTCAAGCGCGTGTTCGGCCCGCCGTACTACGCCTTCGAGTACGGCAATGCATTGTTCGTGGTACTCGACAACATCTACTACAAGGGCAACGGCGAAAGCGATCCGGGCGACGTGCGCGGCAGCGGCGGTTACGAGTCGAAACTGACCGAGCGCCAGCTCGAGTGGCTCGAGCGCGAACTCGCCTTCGTGCCGAAGGACAAGCTCGTGTTCCTCGCGATGCACGCGCCGCTCGCGACCCGCGCGGCACCGGGCTCGGACACGAGCGGCAATCCCGGCAATCGCCGGGAACTCATGCAGCTCCTCTCTGGACGCCCCAATCTGTACGCGGTGGCGGGCCACACGCACACCACGGAACACCACTACTTCGGCAAGGACGAGGGCTTCTCAGGTCCGGGGACGTTCCACCATCACATCCTCGCGACCGTCGCCGGCGCCTGGTGGAGCGGTCCGTTCGATGAGCGGGGCATACCCGTCGCGGAGCAGTGGGACGGCACGCCGAACGGCTATCACGTGCTCACGGTGGACGGTAGCGAACTCAACATTCGCTACAAGGCGGCGGGGTTCGCCGCGGATTATCAGATGCGCATCCTCTTCGACGTGGCGCATTGGGGCCTAGAAGCGGACGGCATCCGCGACTATCGCATGGGGGAGTTGTTCGACGGCCGGCTGTCGGTGGACGAAGTGCCCGCCGCGGAGATCATCGTCAACCTGTTCGACGGCGGTCCGCGTTCGAAAGTCGAGTTCACCATCGCTGAGCGACCCTACGCACCGATGACCCGCGTGCGCCGCGCCGATCCCCATACGGTGGAGCTCTATCACCGCAATGCCGCGAGCAAGAAGTCGTGGGTCGATGCCATTCCCTCGACGCACATCTGGAGCGCGGATCTGCCGGACGACCTCGGGCCTGGCACGTACACGCTGTCCGTGCGCGCGGTTGACGAGTTCGGCCGCACGCATCATGGCCATCGGGTGGTGGAAATCATGGGCAGTTCGGCAGGCAGCGTGGAAACGGTCGTTTATCCGGTCGATCGCTGACGATACCCGCTAATCAGAGTAGACCTTCGAGCGGCGTCGTCTCGCGTTACTCCACTTGCGAATAGTCGGTTTATGCTTCCTGCCTTCGTTGAAGGAATTCAGAATGCGTGTCGAACTTTCGGCAGGTTTGGCGGTGGTAGTGCTGATGCTGCTCGCAGCCTGTGGGCAGCCGCCGGACAGCAGCGACGTTCCGCCCCCTGTATCGGATGCGCAACAGGCGTCCGTGGCCGGGCCAGCGCCGAAGCCAGGTGGCGACCTTCTTTCAGAGCCCGCCGATGTCGAGGGCAGCCTGACCATCTCCATCGTCTGGTCGGCGCGGATCGTTACGGGGATTCCGGCAGAAGGCCTGACCACGTCGGTGTACAAGCGGGTTACCCAGCTGGTGTGCCCTGTAACGTCCGGCAGTGAAGCAGAGACGTCTTACTTTGCGATGTTTGATGACCCGCAGGCAGATCCGATGCTTGCGACAGGTTCTTACCAGCCATGGTGGAACGAAGACTGCACCGGGAGTCTGACGGTCGAGGACACTTACCATGCCGACGATCCGACGCTTGCCGGCCCGGAACCGATCGTTCGAACGACCGGTACGCGACCCCTGAGCACACGCGACACGCCGCTCACGGTCGAAACGGACCTGAACCGGGCCCGCACCCGCTACATGTTCATCGCACCGAGTGCCGACGGTTTTCAGCGGGAGGCCGCCGAGGGCTATGAGGCGAAACTGATTGCGGCATCCGCCGCACCGCTGGCAACACTGGATTTCAGGCTGGAAGGGCCCATTGGCGACGGCCAAGGTGAGATCGCGGTGCAAGGCGGGACCGTGCAGGTTGCGTGGACTTTCACGCGCGGACGCGCCTTGCGGTAAGGCGTTTGCGCGTGACTCAAGCGCTGCTGGCCGAATCGATCACCAATTCCGATCCGTTGATGTAGCTCGATTCGTCGGAGGCCAGAAACAGCACACCGTTGGCAATGTCTTCCGGAAGACCTGCCTTGCGCCCCGGCATCGATGTCGATGCGAGTTCGTCGGGATCGATCGAGTTGGCCCCCGCGCGAATCTTCGACGGCGCGACGGTTTTCCAGATCGGCGTGTCGATCACGCCGGGGTGCACAGAATTCACGCGAATGTTCCAACCCGCCAGCCCCGATTCCAATGCAACGGCTTTGCTGAGCAGGCGCACGCCACCCTTCGTGGCGCAGTAGCCGGCGAGTGAAGGTGCGCCTTTCAATCCGGCCACAGAAGAAATGTTGACGATAGAACCGCCGCCGCTGTCGCGCATCAGCGGCACGGCCGATCTGATGCCGAGGAATACCCCTTCCAGATTGATCGACTGCTGGCGCCGCCAGTCCGCGAGCGACATCTCCAGAATCGAACCTGCCCAGGCGATACCGGCGTTGTTCACCAGCACGTGCAGGCGGCCTTCGGCCGCACGAATGCCTTGGATGATGCTTTGCCAGCCATCCTCGCTGGTGACGTCCTGCTGCACGAAACGCGCGCGGCCGCCAGCTGCGGTGATGGCGGCGATCACGGCCTTGCCGCCTGCTTCGTTGACGTCGCTCGCGATCACGAGCGCGCCTTCCCGTGCCAACGTTTGCGCGCAGGCGCGCCCGATTCCGGAAGCAGCCCCGGTTATCAGGGCCACGCGATCTTTCAGTCTGGTCATGGACATCAGCGTGTCGCTCCCATCTCGAGCCACCCCTTGTGAATTGGACTGCAAGATAGCAAGCATCATGGGCAGGATCACCGGGCGGATTGGACCGTTCAATACCCATTGCCTCACGGATGCGTTCGCCTGAGCCTTCCTTGCCGTGATGAATCTCCCTGGTGCAGGGAGGCGCTCCCCAGCGATGGCAAAGTCGTCACCGAGGCGGCTGAGTTCATCAATTTACACGCGCAAGACAAGCAACCTACGTCGCGTCGTGTCGGCTCACACTCTCCAGTGGCCGGTTTCTGCTGTGCAGGCACGATAGGCGGGCAGGCAGTACCAGAACAGCAGCGCGGCGGCGGGATAGAAGATCGCGCTCGCGGTTGCGATCGAGTAATGCAGCAGGGCTTCGTCGCGATACAGAAAGTCGGTGAATGCCGCCAGCACGCTGGTTCCGACCGCCATGCCGAGGATGTTGGTGACGAAGATGTACACGGCGGTAAGCTGGCCACGCATCTGATTCGGCGTGATCACCACGAACGATACTGCCATCACACCGATGTACGAACCGGCAAGCAGTGTCGCCGGCCACAGTACCAGCAAGGTCAGCTGCGCATCCCCGGCGAGCGGCGCATACACCGCCGGCACCACCGCCAGTAGCGATGTGATCAGGATCGAGCGCACGTAGGCGTCTGTGTAACCCGCGGCCGCGAGCCGGTTGGAAAGCCAGGCGCCGAACAGCACGCCGAGGCTGCCCGCGGTGAGCAGGATGGTGCCGTAGGCGGCGCCGGCCTCGCTCTTCGACAGCCCGTAATTGCGAAACAGCATCTCTGGGTACCACGCGGCGCTGCCGTAACCCGCCATTGCCATCATCGACGAGCCGAGGAACAAGGTGAGGAACACCCGCTTGCGGGCCCACATGAAGTTCATCACGGTGCGCAGCGGCAGCTGAATGTCTTGTCCGCCCGAGTCCACGAGTCCTTTGCGGGTTGGCTCGGTGATGGTCAGGAACAGCAGGCTCAGCAGCAATCCCGGCGCGCCAACGCTCACCAGTGTCGCCTGCCAGGGCGCGAGTGCGCCGAGCAGGGGCACGTCGACCGTGCCCAAGGAATCGAAGTAGTCGTAGAGCACGCCGCCGACCACCAACGCGAGTCCGGCGCCGACGTGAACACCGAGCTTGTAGAACGACATGGCGTAGGCCACGTGGCGCGGGCGGAAGCTGTCGAGAATGAGCGAGTAGGCGGGAGGGGCGAGTCCTGCTTCCCCGGCACCCACGCCCATGCGGGCGACGAACAACTGCCCATAGCTCTTGGCTAAGCCACAGCTCACCGTCATCAAGCTCCAGAACGACACCGATGCCGCGACGATCAGACGCCGCGAGCGCCGATCGGCCAGCCGTCCGAGCGGTAATCCGGCGACGGTGTAGAGCAGCGCGAACGCTGCGCCCTGCACGAGGCTGTACTGGAAATCCGAGATGCCGAATTCGGCACGGATCGGTCCCACCAGCAGGGAGAGAATCTGCCGATCGATGAACGAGAAGATGTAGGCGATGAACAGCAGCGACAGCGCATAGCAGGCCGAACCCAGGCTCGGATATGCGGCGTCTTCGTCCTCGCTCGTCCCTGCGACCGTCGTCAACGCCGAATGCGCTCCAGTGCTGGCTTCTTACGCCGCGGTATTCAAGCCTGCCACGCGCCGCCGCATTTTGCAGCGTCCATGACGCATCGCGACCGCTGGTCGCCTCTCAGCGTGTGGGCGGACAGGGGGCGATGAGCGTGCGCACAAAGCGATTGGCAGGTTGGGGTTTACTTTGGCGCCCTTCATCCGCCGCGACGCGACTTCTCCGGCGGTATCGCCATTACGTGACCGACGCGTTCCGGCCGTATGAGACTGCGGTGTTGCACCATGAGTGCATCGATGCGGGTCGCGACGTCTGCCGGATACGGACCGGCCTTGCGACTCGTCATGTCCACGTGCAGTGCCATCTGCTCCGAGGTGGCGGCCAGGTAGC
>JBFKCZ010000188.1:0-5827 GCA_041620035.1 Pseudomonadales bacterium | reverse complement strand
TCAAGGTGTCGTCGTAGTTGGGGACGAAGTTCACCGTCTCCTTGTCGAGATCCTCCAGCATTTCGCCCGCGAGCCGATGCATGCGGACTTCGGTGTACCGCATCGCAGCCGGCGGATCACCGTCGATGGAGCCGAAGTTCCCCTGGCCATCCACCAGCAGGTAGCGCATCGAAAAGTCCTGCGCCATGCGGACGATCGTGTCGTACACGGCCACGTCACCGTGGGGGTGGTACTTACCGATCACCTCGCCGACGACCCGCGCCGACTTCACGTAGGCGCGGTTATACGTGTTGTTCAGGCCGCTCATGGCGAACAAGACACGGCGATGCACGGGTTTCAGGCCGTCGCGAACGTCGGGCAGCGCGCGCCCGACGATCACGCTCATCGCATAGTCGAGATACGACTGCCGCAGCTCATCCTCGATCGCTACGGGGAGGATTTCCTTTCCGAATTCGGGCATGTGAGGGCTATATAGAAAAGCGCGCTAGTCTATCACGCCGACCCCGAAGACTGCCCTCGTAAAACACCCCCGGAAAGGGTGCTCCGATATACTGCTGCGATGTCCACTACCTCGACGCCGCTGCTCCTCGAACCCGACTGGGTGCTGCCCATCGTACCGAGGTCCGTAATCCATCAACGCTTCAGTGTCGCCATCGAAAATGGCCGTATCGTCGCGACCGGCGAGCGCGATGCACTGCGGCGCAGGTTCCCCGCGGCCATGCGCACCGATCTCTCGGGCCGGCTCCTGATGCCTGGCCTGGTCAACGGTCACGGGCATCTCGCCATGACCCTGCTGCGAGGGCTCGCCGAAGACCTGCCGCTGAAAGCCTGGCTCGAAGAGCGCATCTGGCCGCTCGAATCGAAGTGGGTGGACGAACAGTTCGTGGCTGACGGCACTGCGCTCGCCATGGTCGAGATGATCCGCACCGGGACGACCACCGCGACCGACATGTACTTCTTCCCGGAACGGGTGGCGGCGATCGCCCGCCAGGCCCACTTCCGCATGCAGATCGCGTTCCCCATCGTCGGTGCCGCAACCCCCTGGGCAGCCGACGCCGCCGACGCCGTCCGGCGCGGCCTCGAACTCTACGATCAGTGCCGCGACGATGAATTCGTCCGCGTCGCTTTCGGACCGCACTCGACCTATTCCTTGAGCACGGCACAACTCGAGCACATCCGCATGCTCGCCGACGAACTCGAGGCACCGGTGCACATTCATCTGCACGAGAACGCGAGCGAAGTTCGCGAGTCGCTGCAGACCTACGCCGCGACGCCGATCGCGCGCCTGGACGCCATCGGCCTGCTGACACCACGGCTGCAGGGCGCGCACGTAACCAGCATCGACGATGCCGACCTCGAACGGATGGCGACACGTGGCGCGAGCGTCATCCACTGTCCGCAATCGAACCTCAAACTCGGCAACGGCCACTGTCCGGTGACGCGCCTGCTCGCTGCCGGCATTCGCGTGGGCCTCGGCACCGACGGTGCGGCAAGCGGCAACGATCTCGACATGTTCGACGAGATGCATACGGCGGCGCTGCTGGCCAAGGCCATCGCGCACGACCCGAGCGCGCTCGCCGCACACGATGCACTCGAACTGGCGACCTTGGGCAGCGCACGTGCGCTCGGTCTCGATCACCTCGTCGGATCGATCGAGGTGGACAAGGCGGCCGATCTCATCGCGCTCGATCTGACCGGTGCCGGCGCGGTGCCGGTGCATCGTGCCGAATCCGTGCTCGTGCACGGCAGTGCCGGCCGATTGGTCACCCACGTATGGATCAACGGCCACTGCGTGATGGCAGATCGATCTCTGCAGACACTCGATGAGCGCGCCGTGACCGAACGCGCCGTCCACTGGGGCCGTCGAATGTCCGAAGGGACTCAAGGAGAGCGCGCGTGACCATCAACGTCGACAAGGACGAGATCGCCAAATTCGAAGCCCTCGCGCATCGATGGTGGGACCCAGCAGGCGACTTCCGCCCGTTACACGACATCAATCCGGCGCGCCTGCGGTACATCACCGAGCGTTGCCCGCCAGTCGACATCCGCGCCGTCGACATCGGCTGCGGTGGTGGCTTGCTTGCCGAAGCACTCGCGGCCGCTGGCGCGCAGGTCGTTGGTATCGACATGGGCGAGGCGCCGCTGGCCGTGGCGCGACTGCACGCGCTCGAGTCGGGCGTGCAAGTGGACTACCGGCAGACCACCGCCGAGGACCTCGCCCGATCAGCACCGGAAGCGTTCGACCTCGTCACATGCCTCGAGATGCTCGAGCATGTGCCCGACCCTGCCTCGGTCGTGAACGCATGCGCCACACTCGCCAAACCTGGCGGACACCTCGTGTTCTCCACGATCAACCGCAACCCCAAGGCGTGGGCGATGGCCGTGGTGGGTGCGGAGTACATCCTCGGTCTCCTGCCACGCGGCACCCACGAGTACGACAAATTCATCAAGCCGGCGGAGCTCGCCCGATGTGCGCGCGAGGCGAAGCTCGACGTCATCGAGATTCGTGGCATGTCCTACAATCCCTTCACCCGCACGGTGTCGATCGGCGACGACGTGGACGTGAATTACCTGCTGTATGCCAGAAAGCCTCTACCCCCAACTCGCTGAAGCCATGCGCCGGTGGCGCTACACGCCTGCCGCGGATGTGCTCCAGGGCCGTGTCATTCTGATAACCGGCGCTGGCGACGGCATTGGCTACGCGGCAGCGAAGACCTTCGCGGCGTTCGGCGCCAATGTGGTTCTGCTGGGCCGAACGCAGGCCAAACTCGAGGCTGTCTTCGACGAGATCTCGCGAACGACGAAGACCGACCCCACCATCGTCCCCTGCGATCTGGAACACGCCACACCACAGCATTTCGATGAACTCAACGACTCGATCTGCGCTCACTACGGACGGCTCGACGGACTGCTCCACAACGCCAGCAGTCTCGGTTTGCGGGTGCCCTTCGAGCACTACGATGCGGACGTGTGGCGTCGTGTCATGCGCGTGAACGTGGATGCGGCTGCCGAACTGACGCGATCGCTCTTGCCTGCCCTACGACGGTCACAGGACTGCTCGATCGTCTTCACGAGTTCCAGCGTGGGTCGCAAGGCACGCGCGTACTGGGGTGCCTACGCAGTCTCGAAGTTCGCCGTGGAGGGGCTGATGCAGCTGCTTGCCGACGAACTCGAACACGAGAAGATTCGAGTCAACAGCATCAATCCCGGGGCAACGCGAACCACCATGCGCGCTGCGGCCTACCCGGGCGAAGACCCGAGCACCGTCGCGTCGCCGGAATCCCGCCTCGACCTCTATCTGTACCTGCTCGGCCCCGACAGCGCCGGCAGTTCCGCGGGCGCCTTCGACGCGAGAGACTGGCACTACCGTCAAAGTTCCGCGTCAGGCGACTGACGGCGCGGCGCATCTCTTTTTTGACGCGCGGACAAGAGGCGCGGGCAAGGCGCGCATCACGCCGCTAGCGCGAGCGGGTCAGCACGCCCTTCTTCTGCCGTCGCTTCTCCTGCGACGGGCGCAGTTCCGCCGGCCGCGGTGCGGGCAGTCCCACCAACCGGTACAGCGCGGCCACGTCCGCCGCTGCCATTTCCCGCCAGGTGCCCCGCTTAACGGCAGCCGGTAGTGCGACGGGTCCGTAGCGCACACGCTTCAGACGCGACACGCGGACACCCTGTGACTCGAACAGCCGTCTGACCTCGCGGTTTCGCCCCTCCAGGAGGGTGACGTGATACCAGTGATTCCGCTTCGTCCCACCGGCGTGCTTGATCGCAGCGAAACGCGCGAGGTCGCCTTCTTCCAATAGAACGCCCTCGCGCAGCGCGGTCAGTGTTTCGTCTTCGAGTTCGGCATCTACCCGCACCGCGTACTCGCGATCGACGCCGGTCGCCGGATGCATGAGCTTGTGCGCCAACGCGCCGTCGTTGGTGAACAGCAGCAGGCCACTCGAGTTGATGTCGAGGCGACCGACGGAGACCCACCGTCCCGAAGCGAGCCTGGGCAACGTATCGAAGCAGGTGGGCCGCCCCTCGGGGTCGGACCGCGTGCAGATCACGCCCTCCGCTTTGTTGAGGATCAGGATGCGAGCCCCGCCGCGATCACCGCGCGCATCGCCGCGGCGCCGCTCGACGCCGTCCACGCGAATGCGATCGGTCGCAGCAACCCGATCGCCAACCATTGCTACGGTACCGTTCACCTCCACGCGACCCGCGGCAATCCAGCGCTCGAGCTCACGCCGCGAGCCGAGCCCCATGTCGGCCAGCACCTTGTGCAGCTTTTCCGTGCCGCTCGAGGTTGGCTCCGACGTGTGGGCCCTGCCACGACCGCCACGGCGGCGCGCAGCGCCAGGCTTGGGCGTACGGGTCACGAGCGGTGCTCGATTCCCGCAACTGGAGAGCTGTCGTCGGCGTCGGATGTCGGTTCGATGGTGTGTTCGTCCACGTCATCGCCATCCTCATCGGCGTCGAAACTGACCAGCGGGGGCGCGTACTCCGGGCCAGCCTCCGCCAGTTCCGCTTCGATCGGCTCCAAGAGCGCCTTGATCTCCGCCAGTGGCGGCAGCTCATCGAGGGTCTTCAGCCCGAAATAGTCGAGGAACGCCTTGGTGGTGCCAAACATCGCGGGCCGCCCCGGCACTTCCTTGAAGCCGACGACGCGGATCCAATCGCGCTCGATCAGTGTGCGGATGATGTTGGAGCTGACGGTGACACCGCGTACCTGTTCGATGTCGCCTCGCGTCACGGGTTGCTTGTATGCCACGAGCGCCAGCGTTTCGAGCAGTGCGCGTGTGTAGCGCGGCGGCCGCTCCTGCCAAAGGCGCCCCATCCACGGCGCCAGCGACTGCCGAATCTGGAACCGGTATCCGGACGCCACGCGCTTGATCTCGTAACCGCGCCCGTCGCATTCGCGCTCGATCTCCTCGAGCACGTCACGCACGGTGGCGCGATCGGCCTCCTCGTCCGCGAATACACCCAGCAGCTGATCGACCGTCAGTGGCTGGTCGGCGCACAGGAGTGCCGCTTCCACGATCTGTTTGATGTTTTCTCGTTCGAGCATGGTTCCGCTCACTGTCAGTTGACTGCTGCACGCAGGTAGATCGGTGCGAACGCCTCGCTCTGCACCAGGTCGATGAGACCTTCCCGCAACAGCTCCATGATGGCCAGGAAAGTCACGATCACGCCGAGTCTCCCTTCGCGCACGTTGAACAGCGCGACGAACGGCATGAATTCCTCGGGGGTCGCGTTGATGCTCGCCAGCACATCGCTCATCCGCTCACGCACCGAGAGCGGCTCCATCTGCACGGAGTGGCGCTGGAACATCGCGGCGCGGTTGAGCACCTGCGCCAGGGCGACCATCACTTCGCGGAGATCCACTTCCGGGGCAGTCCTCGTCACCACGAGGTCGGGAGGCGTCGCGTAGGCGCGGAACACGTCGCGCTCCATGCGCGGCAACGCATCGATGTCCTCGGCCGCGGTTTTGAAGCGTTCGTACTCCTGCAAGCGGCGAATGAGCTGCGCGCGCGGATCCTCGTCGTCGTCTTCGGCGAAGCTCGGCCGCGGCAACAGCATGCGCGACTTGATCTCGGCGAGCAGGGCCGCCATGACCAGATACTCCGCTGCCAGCTCGAGCTGGAGCGAACGCATCATCTCGATGTAGTCCATGTACTGCCGCGTGATCTCGGCGACTCGGATCTGCAGGATGTCGAGGTTCTCCCGTCGAATCAGGTACAGCAGCAGATCCAGCGGGCCTTCGAAGGTCTCCAGGAACACTTCGAGGGCATCGGGCGGAATGTACAGGTCTGTCGGCAGCTCGGTGACCGGCGCGCCGCTCACC
>JBFKCZ010000187.1:0-5839 GCA_041620035.1 Pseudomonadales bacterium | reverse complement strand
CACCCCAGAACGTGTGTTTGAAGCCGGCTTCGTAGCTGGTGAGCGTCTCTTCGTCGACCGGCACCGCCGCGGGCGTGACCGTGTTGAATATGCCGTTCTCGTCCAGCAGCCCGGTGTTGAACCCGGCCGCTTTCACGCCGCGGGCGACGAACCCGTAGACGAGCAGATCGTCGCTGGGATGCCAGTCGAGTTCGACTTTGCCCGTGAAGTTGTCCGAGTCGTTCTGCGTGAGATCGCCCACCGAGGCCCTGGTGAAGTCGAGGAAGGTGTCGTTGGGTACGCCGGCGCCGGCGAGTTCGGTGGCGAGGAACTCGAGGTCGCGTTCCTCGTCCGTGTAGCGCAACCCGCCGATCAGCGTGAAGTCGTCGCCGAGGTCGACTTCGACCTGACCGAACACCGCCCAGGACTGCGTGTCCTGATCGTAGTCGGCGTGATAGTAGATGAGCCAGTCTTCGGCCGGCGGCCGACACGCACTGTTGCGGCAGGATGGCGCTGCTCCATCGCCGATCTCGACCGCGCCGAGATCGATGACGCCGCCGACGTCGCTCTCGAAGTAGAAGAGCCCCGCGACCCAGCGCAGCCGATCGCGACTGCCCGACAACCGGATCTCCTGGGTGAACTGGTCGATCTCGGAATCGAACGTCGGCACGATGCCGGGGAACGGACCGAGGTCGGTGTCTTCGCCGAACAGCCGTTCGTAGTTCTCCCACGCGGTGATCGACGTCAGCGTGAGATCGGGGTTGATGTCCCAGGTGAGATGCGCGCTGAAGCCGTCGTTCTTGATGTTGAGGGGCCCGTCACGGTCGTAGTCGCCCGCCCAGGGGTCGCCGTCGGTGTCACGATAGCCGAATGCATCCACCCCGGGGCCGGGTGCAAGGACGATGGGGCTCGGGTTGGTGACGTTGGCTGGCAGCGGGATGCTGATGTCGCCCAGCGGTCCGCCCTGCTGTGTGGCCTGGTGCTGCCAGGAACCGTCGAGGGAGTCCTCTTCCGCGGCATGGTAGTTGAACAGGAGATCGACGGTGTCGGTTGCCTGAATCGCGAGCTGGATGCGGCCCGCGACGCTGTCGGCATCGTTCGGGTCCTTGATGCCCGGCACCCGGTTCTTCACATAGCCATCGAACTGATTCTGCGCGAGCGAAACGCGTGCGGCGACGCGATCGGACAACGGCACGTTGACCGCGAGTTCCGACTTGATCTGGGAGTTCTCCGCAAAGGTCACATCGGCATAGCCGCCGAACTCGCCGTCCGGGCGTACCGTGATGAAGTGCGCGAGCCCCCCGGATGCATTGCGGCCGAACAGGGTTCCCTGGGGCCCCCGTAGAACCTCGACCCGCTCGATGTCGAACAGCTGAAAGGTCGCACCCGCGATGGCGCTCACATACACCTCGTCGATGTAGACGGCCACGGGCGACTCGTTGTTGTCGTTGAAGTCGTTCAGCGCAATGCCGCGCAGCGCGAGGTTGGCGTTGTTGCCCTCGGCCGTTGGCGTACCAAACGTCATACCCGGCGTATGGGCCACGATGTCGATGCTGTTCTGAAAGCCGAGCTGCTTGATCTGGTCACCGGTAAACGCCGTCACCGCGATACCGACGTCCTGCATCTCCTGTTCGCGCTTCTGCGCGGTGACGATGATCTCCTCCATCACCACCGCGGACTGCGCCAGCGGCGTCCATCCGATCAGCAGACTCAGCCACACGATTGCTGCGATGCGTTGCTTCATGATGCTCCCCTCGATGTGACGATTGCTCCGCTACCCGCGCTTGATCACGTCGACGAACGTGTCGACCGCCAGGTCGCTCACTGCCTTGCGTTCCGTTCTGTGTGGCCGCCCATGGCCGACGAAAACCGTGAGTCCCTCGATCGCCGATGTGATGAACAACGACAGTTCGCGGCAACGTTGTCTCGAAAGCTCCGGGTTCATCCCTCCCACGATGTCGGCGACCACCGCTCGATACCGTTCGTACATGTTCTCCATCTGCCGCGCCGCATTTCGATCGCGATTCGCGAGCGCCCACAGTTCCGGAAAGAACAGCGTGGTGTCGCGGGTGCCGAGGTCACGCAGCACCAGAGCGAGCACGGCGCGCAGCTGATCCTCGGAGGTCGCACCGGCTGCATGCCTCATGTCTTCGAACCTTTCGATGTAAGGCATGATCACGCTGTCGAGCAGATCGGCGAGCAGGTCCTGCTTGGTGGTGTAGTAGTAGCTCAGATTGCCCACTGAAACGCCAGCCCGCGCGGCGACGCGGCGCATCGTGAATCGCGCATAGCCCCCCTCGATGAAGACGTGCCGCGCTGCATCGAGGATCTCTTCGACGCGTTCCCGGCCGGTGGCATAGGCAGCGGTTCCGGCGCGATGCTTGCGCGCGCGCTTCAGCACTACGACCTCCCTGTTGCCGGTGCATTGACACTCCCGAGGTGCCTGGCTAGCTTAGCGACACTTAGGACGGCAGTACAAGATCACCGAAAGCGAGGGAATCGCATGGGGCTTCGGTTACTCTTTCTCGCCGCGGTCGCGATCGCCGCACCAGCAAGCGCCGTACTGCCGAGCGAGCCCGTTCCGAATGTCGCCAAGATTCCGGTGCCGTGGGCCGCACATTGGATCGTGATTCACGATTTCGCTTTCGGCAGCCTCATCGACTCGAAATTCTCCCTCGTCGACGCAGATTCGAGAACCTTTCTCGGCATGGTGAGCGCCGGCCAGTTCGCTACGGTGAACCTGGCCAGCACGCGCCGCGAAATCTACGTGGGCGAGACTTACCATTCCCGCGGCAGCCGCGGGGAGCGCACCGACCTCGTCACCGTCTACGACATGGAGAACCTCGCGATCGTCGCGGAGATCGAGATCCCGCCGCGCCGCGCCAACATCGTCGTCAACAAGTCCAACACGGCCCTGCTCGACGATGAGACTCGTCTCATCGTGCTGAACTTCAACCCCGCGACGTCCGTCTCCGTCATCGACACCGTCGGCCACAAGTTCATCGATGAAATCGCCATCCCCGGCTGCGCCATGGTGTACGCGGCCGGCAAAAGGCGCTTCTTCACGCTGTGCGGCGACGGCAGTCTGCTGAGCATCGAACTCGACGAAGGCGGCGCAGCCGCGGCGCGCACCCGCTCCGAGCCGTTCATCGACATCGATGCCGATCCGCTGTCCGAAAAAGCCGCTCGAATCGGTGGTACCTGGTACTTCATCAGCTACGCCGGGGCCGTGCAGCCGATCGACGTGGAGCCCACGCCGAAGCCAACCCAGCGATGGTGGCTGGCGAACCCGGACGAACGCGCGGCGGCCTGGCGGCCCGCCGGTTGGCATTGGACCGCCGCACATCCCGACGGCAGGCTGTTCGTCAGCATGGCGCCGAATGGATATCAGGGCAGCCACAAGGACCCGGCCGCCGAAGTCTGGGTGTTCGATGCGCAGAAGCAATCCCGCCTCCTGCGCATTCCACTGGCAACCGCGGGTCTCAGCATCGAAGTCACGAGCGATTCGGCACCCCGTCTGCTCGTGGCGAACGTCGAGGGTAAGGTCGACGTCTACGACGCAACCAAGGGCGAACTCCTGCACACGATCGCCGAAGTCGGCGAGACGCCCTACATGATTCATCGGACGAATTGAGGAAGTACATGCGCTGGCTCGATCGAATCGTCGAACGCTCGCTACGCGACGTCGCACGCCGCAGTTCAAGGCGCAGCTTTTTGAGCCTCGTGGGCGCCTCGATCGTGGGCGGTGCCACGCTGCCTCTGTTACCCGTGGCCCGCGCATCCACCGCGGCGCCGGCCACCGGTGAGCGGGCCGTGCCGGCGCAGAGTACCGGTAATCCCGGCGACCCCGGCGATCCCACCCAATGCGACTACTGGCGCTACTGCGGCATCGACGGCTTTTTGTGCTCCTGCTGCGGCGGCACCCAGAACGCCTGTCCGCCCGGCACGGAGATGTCGCCACTCACCTGGGTGGGTACCTGCGAGAATCCGGCCGACGGTTTGCGCTACATCATCAGCTACAACGACTGCTGCGGTAAGAGCAGCTGTGGTCGCTGTCTCTGCAACAGGAACGAGGAAGACAAGCCGGTTTACCGGCCGCATGCCAACAACGACATCAACTGGTGCATGGGCACTCAATCACACGTCTACAACTGCTCCACCGCGGTGATACTGGGAACCGCGAACTGATCGACTTGTCTTCGCCTCTCAGGTCGCTAAGATGGCCGGCTGTTTTGTCGTACCAGGCAGTCGATGTCGCACGCACTGGCGGATCAGCCGACCCTCAATCCCGAACCGATCGCATTCGAAATCCACGGTCGAACCATTGCCGGCAAGGCATGGGGGCATGCGGCCGCTCGGCCCTGCATCGCGCTGCACGGCTGGCTCGACAATGCCAACTCGTTCGATGTCATCGCACCTTCATTGCCCGAACTGCGGCTCATTGCGCTCGACTTCGCGGGTCACGGTTTCTCGAGCCATCGCGGCCCCGGTGAGCACTACACCTCGCTCGCCGACGTGCAGGACGTGATCGCCGTAGCCAATGCACTCGGCTGGGACCGCTTCAGTTTGATCGGTCATTCCATGGGCGCAGCGGTGGCCACCGAAATCGCGGGACTGTTCCCCGAGCGCGTCGAGCGTGTGGCCGCGATCGACGGCTTCGCACACCATGAAGGTGGTGGTTCCGAAGCAATCGCGGCAAACCGCACCGCCATCGAACAGATGCTCGCGGGCCACGGCACGCCGCGCGTTTTCAGCGGTGTCGATGAAATGGTTGCACGCGTCATGCAGGCGACCGACCAGAGTGAGACCGCCGCGGCAACCCTCGTTTCGCGTGGACATCGGCTTGCACGTGGCGGGTACACCTGGCGCACCGACCCGCGCATCCGCTTCCGCACGCCCAATCGCATGACCGACGATCAACTCGACGCATTGATGGCTGCGTCGCAGGCGCCGGCCCTGCTCATCGTCGCCAACCAGGGCGACCGCTGGTACCAGCCGGGCATCGAACGTCGCGCCGCCGTGCACCCGAATCTCGAGATCGTCCGTATCGACGGCCCGCATCACCTGCACCTCGAGGCGCAGGCCGGCGCTGTGGTCGAGTTAATTCGTCGCTTCTTCGGGCTCGGCTGAGCGGTCTTCGCGCGCCGCCGGCGCGAAGCTCAACACCACGTCGTCCGCCGCGTACTCGAAGGGCTTGCCCGTGAGCCATGACAGCCTACGTCCGCGGTACACGGCCACCTCGATCTGGCCGTCGCCTTTTTCGCGCTCGAAGTCTTCCGCGGAGAACTCATCCGTGAGCCGTGTTGCGCGAAACGCCCAGCCCGACGCCACGCGCGCGTTCAACGCATCGTACCCGCCGCACTCGGCCAGAAACGGCCGGCCTCCCAATGTCACAAGCAGGTTGTGTCGCGACTCGGAGGATTCGGCCCGACCGATCTCGAAGACGTTGCCCCGACCGAATTCCGGGCCGAAGTTGGTGCAGACGAGCGCGTTGTAGTCGTCGTTGTCGGTGACCGCGAAGAGCACACCGAACTGATTGAACGCCAGGTTGTGCTCCGCGACTTCCGACATGATCTCACCCCAGAACGTAGGCAGTTCAGCCGCGCGCGCATGCCGGAGGTTGTTCCAGTTGCGGTCCGCCACGGTGACCGGCACATCGAGAGATTTCAGCGCCTTGCCGAGGGCCACCGACCACGGCGAGGCACCCACGATGAGCGCGCCCTGCAAGCCCGACCCGCCTACACCGAGCCAGGCCGCCAGCGGCCGAATCGAAAATCCATGCGCGATGACGGTGGCGAGCACAACCGCGAATGTCAGCGGCATGACGAGCGCCGCATCATCGATGCCCTGTGCGGTGAGT
>JBFKCZ010000186.1:0-5852 GCA_041620035.1 Pseudomonadales bacterium | reverse complement strand
GGGTCCCACCGCCCGCCTTTCGGAACCGCACATGGAGCAGCTGTTCATCGCTGCCGGTGAGGACCTGGAAGGGGACGCCTTCGAGCGGCAGCTGTACCTGATCCGCAAGCGCGCCAGCCACCTGCTCCGCAACGACACCGCGCTGGAACAGGCCAAGCTGTTTTACATCTGTAGCCTCTCGACCAAGGTCATCATCTACAAGGGCATGCTCCGCACCTTGCAGCTGATGACCTACTTCCCCGACCTCAACGATCCCGCATACACCACGCACCTGGCCATGGTCCATTCGCGGTTTTCCACCAACACCTTCCCCAGTTGGGACCGCGCTCAGCCGAACCGCTTCATGAGCCACAACGGCGAGATCAACACGCTGCTCGGCAACAAGAACTGGATGAACGCGCGCGAAGGTGTCGTCAAATCGGAAATGTTCGGCGACGACATCAAGAAGCTGTTCCCCATCGTCGAACCCGACTGCTCCGACTCCGGCACCTTCGACAACGTACTCGAGTTCCTGCTGATGTCGGGCCGCACGCTGCAGGAAGCCGTGCTGATGATGATTCCCGAGGCGTGGCAGCAGCATGCCTCGATGGATGCCGACAAGCGCGCCTTCTACGAGTATCACTCGGCGCTGATGGAGCCGTGGGACGGCCCCGCGTCCATCGTCTTCACCGATGGCAACTACATCGGCGCGGTACTCGATCGCAACGGGCTGCGCCCCTCGCGGTACTACGTCACCGACGATGACATGTGCATTATGGCCTCGGAAGTGGGCGTGTTGCCGGTCGACGATGAAAACGTCATCAAGAAGGGCCGCCTGCAGCCAGGAAAGATGTTTCTGATCGACTTCGAGCAGGGACGGATGATCCCCGACGAAGAGATCAAGTCGGAGTGGGCGAAGGCACGCCCCTACCGTAAATGGCTCGACGAACAGCGCATCGATCTGGGTGAGCTTTCCCCCAATCGGGAACCGCGCGGGTTCAATCCCGGCCGCCTGGTGGAGCGGATGCAGGCGTTCGGCTACACCCAGGAGACCATGCAGTTCATGCTGCTGCCGCTGGTCAAGGAACTGCGCGATCCGCTGGGTTCGATGGGCAACGACGCCGCGCTGGCGGTCATGTCCGACAAACCGCGCATGCTGTACGACTATTTCAAGCAGCTGTTCGCACAGGTCACCAATCCCGCGATCGACTCGATCCGCGAAGAGGTGATCATGGCACTCGAGTGCTACATCGGGCCCGAAGGCAATCTCCTGGAGGCTACGGCGGCGCATGCTCACCGGTTGCGCATTCCGCACCCGATTCTCACGAACGAAGAACTGACGACGCTCAAGCACATCGATCATCGGGGATGGCGCAGCGCGACGATCGACATCAATTACCCGGCCGGCTCCGGGCGTAAGGGCCTGATCGAAGCGCTCGATCGCATTTGCGCGGAAGCGAGTGCTGCGATCGCCGACCGCAAGAGCCTGATCGTGCTCTCCGACCGCGGTATCAGCGCAGAGCGCATTCCACTGTCGGCTTTGCTGGCCACAGGCGCGGTGCACCACCATCTGGTACGCACCCATGAGCGCACCAAAATCGGCATCGTGGTGGAGACGGGCGAAGCCCGCGAAGTGCATCATCACTGTCTGTTGATCGGCTACGGCGCCGACGCCATCAACCCGTATCTCGCGTTCGAAGCGCTGTGGCAGGCGCGCCTCGATGGTTTCCTCGACGATGCCGAGCACATCGAGGACGAAGACGATGTCGTCGCCGCCTACCGAAAGGGCACGGCCAAAGGTCTTCTGAAGGTCATGGCGAAGATGGGTATTTCGACCCTGCAGTCCTACAAAGGCGCGCAGATCTTCGAAGCCATCGGACTCGCAAAAGAAGTGATCGACCGCTGCTTCGTCGGCACGGCCAGCCGCGTGCAGGGTGTCGGCTTCGACGTGCTGGCCGAAGAACTCGAACGCCGCCACCAGCAGGGTTACCCCGGCCGAGACGTGGTGCGCCTGCCGCTTCTGCCGAATCCCGGCGACTTCCACTGGCGCAAGGGCGGCGATGCGCACATGTGGGATCCGATCGCCATTTCGGAACTCCAGGTAGCGGCTCGCACCAACGACGAAGACGCCTACTGGCGTTTCGCCAAGCAGGTGAACGACGAGAACCACCGTCGCTGCACGCTGCGCGGCCTGATCGACTTCAACTTCGACGCGGCCACTTCCGTTCCCCTCGATGAAGTGGAGCCCGCGCAGGAGATCGTGAAGCGCTTCGCAACCGGCGCGATGAGCTTCGGTTCGATTTCCAAGGAAGCCCACGAGTCCCTCGCCGTGGCGATGAATCGCGTCGGCGGCAAGTCGAACACCGGCGAAGGCGGTGAGGACCCCGAGCGCTTCATCCCCCTGGCCGATGGCGACTCGAAGCGCTCGGCGATCAAGCAGGTCGCGAGCGGACGATTCGGCGTGAACATCAACTATCTGACGAACGCCGACGAACTGCAGATCAAGATCGTCCAGGGCGCGAAGCCCGGCGAAGGCGGCGAACTGCCGGGACGCAAGGTCGACGAGTACATCGCGACCATCCGCTACTCCACACCCGGGGTCGGATTGATCAGTCCGCCACCGCACCACGACATCTATTCGATCGAAGACATCGCGCAGCTCATTCACGATCTGAAGAATGCCAATCCCTTTGCGCGCATCAGTGTGAAGCTCGGTGCAGAGATCGGTGTCGGCACCGTCGCAGTGGGTGTGACCAAGGCGCGGGCCGATCACCTGGTGATCGCGGGAGACACCGGCGGTACCGGTGCTTCGCCCCTCACGTCGATCAAGCACGCGGGCGTTCCATGGGAACTCGGCATCGCAGAAACGCACCAGACGCTCGTGATGAACAACCTGCGTTCGCGCGTGGTTCTGCAAACCGACGGCCAGCTGAAGACGGGGCGAGACGTCGCCATCGCGGCGCTGCTCGGTGCCGAGGAGTTCGGATTTGCCACCGCGCCACTCGTGGCCCTCGGCTGCATCATGATGCGCAAGTGTCACTTGAACACCTGCCCGGTCGGCATCGCGACCCAGGATCCCGATCTGCGCAAGAAATTCACCGGCATGCCCGAGCACGTCGTGAATTATCTGTTCATGGTTGCTAAGGAACTGCGCACGATCATGGCGCAACTCGGCATGCGCACGATCAACGACATGGTTGGCCGCGCCGACCTGCTGAAGGCGCGTCCCGACGTGGGCAACTGGAAGTCGAAGGGCGTCGATCTGTCGATGCTGCTGAAGCCCGCGGTGGAGCCCGAGGATTTCCTGGGTGCCTACCAACGGCACAAGCAGGATCACGAACTCGAGAACGCCCTCGACAACGAGTTGCTGCGGCTCGCGGAGCCGGCGCTCGCCGAAGGCAAGAAAGTCGAGCAGCAACTCCCGATCGTGAACACGAATCGTGTCGTAGGCGGAATACTGTCGAACGCCATCATCCGGCGTTTGGGACCGGCCATGCTGCCCGATGACACGATCGTGTTCCGATTCAGCGGCAGCGCGGGCCAGAGCTTCGGTGCATGGCTCGCCAAGGGTGTCACCCTCGAAGTGGAAGGCGACGCGAACGACTACGTGGGCAAGGGCCTCTCGGGCGGCAAGATCATCATCTATCCACCCAAGAGCAGCCGCTTCACACCGGAAGAGAACATCCTCGTCGGCAACGTCGTGCTCTACGGCGCGACCGCCGGCGAAGCCTACCTGCGTGGCGTGGCCGCCGAACGTTTCTGCGTGCGCAACAGCGGCGCAACCGCGGTCATCGAGGGCTTGGGTGATCACGGCTGCGAATACATGACCGGAGGACGCGTCGTCGTACTCGGCGAAACCGGCCGCAACTTCGCGGCAGGCATGTCGGGCGGCGTCGCCTACGTGTGGGACCCGAATGGCGTATTCCCGGCACGCTGCAATACCCAGATGGTGGAGCTCGAGCCGCTCTCGGAAGACGAGGACGTCGTCGAACTGAAGGAGCTGATCGAGAAGCACTTCAAGTACACGGGGTCGACGGTCGCCGAACGCGTGCTGGCCACCTGGTCGAAGTCCGTCGGGCAGTTCACCAAGGTCATGCCCGTCGACTTCAAGCGCGTATTGTTGGCACGACGCCGCGGCGAGCCGCTTCCATTCGCCGCAGAAGCCTGACCGGGCGCGGCTCGACGCAAGCCACAGGAGCATAGATGGGTAAGCCCACGGGGTTCAAAGAGATCTCACGCAAAGCCGCGCCATATCGCGATGCAACCGCGCGCCTGCTCGACTTCAAGGAGATCTACACACCCCACGACCACGCGCGGCTCGCGGACCAGGGCGCGCGCTGCATGGACTGCGGCGTTCCCTTCTGCCAATCCAACGACGGCTGCCCGATCCACAACCTGATTCCGGAGTGGAACGACCTGGTCTACCGTGGCCATTGGCGCGAAGCGTTGGACCGGCTGCACCTGACCAACAACTTTCCCGAGTTCACCGGACGCGTCTGCCCAGCCCCTTGCGAGGGCTCTTGCGTGCTCGGTATCACCGACCCGGCCGTCACCATCAAGAACATCGAGATGGCCATCATCGATCACGGCTTCGAGCAGGGCTGGGTGGTGCCGATGCCGCCCGCATCGCGCACGGGCAAGCGCATCGCCGTCGTCGGTTCCGGACCGGCCGGCCTCGCCGCCGCAGCACAACTCAATCAGGCCGGTCATCTCGTGACCGTTTACGAGCGCACCGATCGGATCGGTGGATTGCTGATGTACGGCATTCCGAACATGAAGCTCGACAAGGCGAGCGTGGACCGACGCGTGGACCTCCTGCGCGCGGAAGGCATCACCTTCGAAACCAAAGCCGACTTCGGCGACGGCACCGCGGGGACGCGCGATGTGCGCGTCCTGACCGCCGAGTTCGACGCCGTGCTGCTCGCCACCGGCGCAACGCAGCCACGCGATCTGCCCATTCCAGGTCGCGAACTGAAGGGCGTTCACTTCGCCATGGACTTCCTCACCGCCAATACAAAGAGTTTGCTCGACTCCAATCTCGCGGATGGCAACTACATCTCCGCGAAGGACAAGGACGTCATCGTGATCGGCGGCGGCGATACCGGGACCGATTGCATCGGCACATCGCTGCGTCATGGCTGTAAATCGCTGGTGAACTTCGAGATCCTGCCCGAGCCTCCGCCGACTCGTGCCAGCGACAACCCGTGGCCGACCTGGCCGAAGATCTTCCGCGTCGACTACGGTCACGAAGAAGCATCGCGCAAGTACGGTTGCGATCCACGCGTGTACTGCATCTCCGGCAAGAGCTTTGAAGGCAAGGACGGCAAGCTCACCGGCATCCGCACCACGGAGGTGAAGTTCACGGGCGGCAAGCTCGAAGAGATTCCCGGCACCGAAAAGCATTGGCGCGCCGATCTGATTCTGCTCGCGATGGGCTTCCTCGGCCCCGAACACGCCGTGTCCGACCCGCTCGGCATCGCCTACGACAACCGCTCGAACTACGCCGCCGAATACGGCAAGTACGCAACTTCCGTCGACAAGGTATTCGCCGCCGGCGATTGCCGCCGCGGCCAGTCACTGGTTGTGCGCGCAATCAACGAAGGCAGAGAAGCTGCGCGCGAGATCGATCGCTATCTGATGGGGTCCACCGAACTCCCCTAACGTGTGGGAGCGCCCTTGGAAGGTGTCGCAAAAGACATCGGGGTCGCTGTGGGAGCGCCCTTGGGCGCGAACAAGCGGATGACTGCCTCACGTCGTTCGCGGGCAAGCCCGCTCCCACAAGCTTCGATCAACCTTTAACGACACCCTACTTAGGCGCGAACGAACGTAAGGAGATCATTGGTCTATTCGCGGGCCGCCCGCTCCCACAACTT
>JBFKCZ010000185.1:0-5895 GCA_041620035.1 Pseudomonadales bacterium | reverse complement strand
TCTTATTCGCCGCCGTCGCGCTCCCCGCCCATGGCGAGTCCATCAACGCCGCGGTGGCCGCGAACTTCCGCGAAACCTTCGAAGTGCTCCGCGAAGATTTCACGGCGCAAAGCGGCATCGAGGTTGCGCCGAGCTATGGCGCAAGCGGCATGCTGTACACGCAGATCAAGCTCGGCGCTCCGTTTGCCGTCTTTCTATCAGCCGACGCCGAACGGCCCGAACTGCTCGAGAACGACGGTATCGCCGTGGCGAACTCGCGCTTCGTGTACGCGATCGGCGCGCTCGTGTTGTGGACCCGCGGCCAGGAAAATCCTACCGCGGAGTGGTTGCGGGACGAGACGCACCGGATCGCCATCGCGAACCCCGAGATCGCACCCTATGGACGCGCGGCCACAGAGGTGCTCGCTCGCCTCGGTGTGTTGCCCGCCGGCGCGAAGCGGGTGGTCACCGGCAACAGTGTCGCGCAGACGATGCACTTCGCGGTCACCGGCGCCGTGGACGGTGCACTCGTCGCGCGCGCACAAGCTCTGCAACTGCGGGCACCGGCCTCGGAGATGTGGGTAGTACCGACCGCGATGCACGCACCGATCGAGCAGTCTGCCGTCGCCGTCAAGGGCAGCAACGCGCAAGCCGCACTCGCGTTGCTGCATTTCCTGCGAACACCCGAATCCCGCGCGCTCATCGTCAGCCACGGATACGAAGTCACACCGTGACGCGCTTCACCAGGGCGAACGTGGCGCGATGAATCAGGAACTCATCACAGCCGGCGGGGTCACGATCGCACTCGCGACGGTCACCACCCTCATCCTGATGTCGTTCTCACCGCTCATCGCGTGGTGGCTGGCGCGTTCAACGTCGCGCATGCGCGCCGCGGCGGAGGCGCTGGTTGCACTGCCGCTGGTGCTGCCGCCCACCGTGATCGGCTTCTATCTGCTCATCGCGATGGCGCCAGACGGCGTAATCGGCGCGCCCTGGATGGCGTTGACCGCGCAACCACTGGCTTTCTCCTTCGCCGGCCTCGTGATCGGTTCGATTCTCTACTCACTGCCATTTGCAGTGCAGCCCCTCGTGGCCGCATTTCGCAGCATGGATTTCGGCCTGCTGGACGCCGCCACGGTACTCGGCGCCAGTCCGCGTGCGCGGTTCCTTCGCCTGGTGCTGCCGCTCAATCGCCGTGCGCTCATCGCAGCCGCTGCGTTGTGCTTCGCGCACACGATCGGCGAATTCGGCATCGTACTCATGATCGGTGGCAACATCGCCGGCGAGACGCGGGTGTTGTCGATTGCTCTGTTCGATCAGGTCGAAGCGCTGCGCTACGCCGAAGCTCACGTCACCGCGTTCGTGCTGCTGGTCGCATCCATGCTGCTGCTCACGTGCATCTATGTGGCGCAACGTCCGGTGCGGGAGTCGTAGATGGAACTTCACGTCAAGGGCGAACTGAACCGCCATGGTGGATTCAGCGCCGCGTTCGACCTCACCGTGCCGCTCGCGGGCGTCACCGCGGTACTCGGGCCTTCGGGCGCGGGGAAGTCGACGCTCTTGCGCTGCATCGCCGGCCTCGAGCGCGACTCGAAGGTGGCGGTGCGGCTCGGGGACGAACGCTGGCAGGACGAACACACGTTCCTCCCGCCGCATCTGCGTCCCGTCAGCATGGTGTTTCAGGATGGTCGCCTGTTCCCTCACCTCACTGTGCGACAGAACCTGATGTTTCCGCTCGAGCAACGCACCCGCTCGGGTGCCCGCCTGTCCCTGGACACCGTCATCGAAACCATGGCCCTCGAAGCGCTGATCGATCGCCGGCCGGCGACCCTGTCGGGCGGGCAGCGGCAACGTGTGGCGCTCGCACGCGCGCTGCTGACACCCGCGCGGCTGTGGCTGTTCGACGAGCCCATGTCGTCGCTCGATGGCACTGCACGCCGCGAGATCGGCCCCTATCTCGCGCGCGCCTGCCGCGACCATCGCGTGCCGGTGCTCTATGTCACCCATGCACTCGACGAGGTGCATCACCTGGCAAGTCGGATCCTCGTGCTGAACGAAGGTCGTGTCATTGCCAATCAATCCATCGACGCCGTGGGTAAGCTCACCCCGGTGGGCGAGCACGCCTACGGCGGCGCCGTACTGCGCGGACGCGCCCTGGGCTACTCGAGCGAGTACGACCTGACGGAACTCGGCATCGGCCGGCACCGGCTCGTGATCACGGGCCGCATCGAAAAAGACAGCGAAGTGAGCGTGCTGGTTGCCGCGCGCGACGTGAGCATCGCACTTCAGGACGTCGCCAACGTTTCCATCCAGAACCGACTGCCAGCCAGCATCGTGTCGATCACCGACGAGCCGTCCGGCAGCTGCCTGATCACGCTCGACTGCGAAGGTCAGCAGCTCGCATCACGCATCACGCGACGATCCGCACACCAGCTCGAACTGGCGCCCGGACGATCCGTCGTCGCACTCATCAAAAGCGTTGCACTCGCGGGAGCGGCACCATGAGCCAATCGATTTCCGACTCGACACAGCCGCGCGCAACGCCCTTCGATACGCTGACACCGGATCTGATTATCGCTGCCATCGAGAGCACGGGAGTTGCGTGCGACGGACATCAGCTGGCGCTGAACAGCTACGAAAACCGCGTCTATCAGATCGGTCTCGACGATGGCACAAAGATCATCGCAAAGTTCTACCGGCCCGGACGCTTCACCGACGCGGCAATCGAAGAAGAGCATGCCTTCACCGACGAGTTGAAGAGTCACGAACTGCCGGTGGTCGCACCGCTGCGCTCGGCAGCGGGCGAGAGCCTCCGGCACTACGAAGACCACCGCTTCGCGCTCTTCCCCCGGCAGGGCGGCCACGCGCCGAACCTCGAGCGTGAAGAGGATCTCGTCGTACTCGGCCGCACACTGGGCCGCATTCACGGCGTGGGTGCGGCCGGCTCGTTCGTTCATCGTCCGACATTCACGGTGCAACGCCTCGGCAACGACAGCCGCGCCTTCCTGCTCGCCAGCGACTTCATTCCAGGTGAGCTGCGGGAAGCCTATTCGACGGTGACCGATCACCTGCTCACGCGCATCTCCCGCATGACGATCCCGGTTGCATTGCGCATTCACGGCGACTGTCACCCCGGCAACGTGCTATGGCGCGACGACAACCCGCACTTCGTCGACTTCGACGACACCGTGATGGGCCCTGCGATTCAGGACTTGTGGATGCTGCTGGGCGGCGAACGCGAAGAACGCACGGCCGGTCTGCGGAAGTTGCTCGAGGGATACGAAACGTTCGTCGACTTCGACGATCGCGAACTTGCACTCGTCGAACCACTGCGTACCCTACGCATCATGCATCACGCGGCATGGATCGCGCGACGCTGGGACGATCCGGCGTTTCCGCGCGCATTTCCGACGTTCGGCACCATGCGCTACTGGTCCGAACACGTCCTTCACCTGCGCGAGCAGATGTCGGCCCTCGACGAACCGCCCCTCACCCCCTGACGCGAACGCGAACGTGACAGAGCCATGGATACCGCCCGCTTCTACTTTTCATTTCGCAGCCCGTACAGCTGGCTCGCCGCGGAACGGCTCGCTGGCATCCGCGCCGAACTCGAACTCGACATATCTCTGATCCCCGCACGCTTTTCGGCATCGCGCAACTTCACCGATCCCGTGCGCAATCCCCGCAAATTCGCGTATCTGCTCAAGGACGTGGCACGGCAGTGCGAGGCAATGGGGCTGGAATTCTCGACGCCGGCCGACATTGGCAGTGATTTCAGCCGCCCGAGCAATGCCTTTCTGTTCGCGGAAACACGGGGCCGCGCCTGGGAGAGCCTGCTCGCGACGTGCCGGGCGCGCTGGCAGCGTGGGGCCGACATCTCCGACGATGCCGTTCTGGCCGAGATCGCACGCGAGATCGCCATCGACCCTGTCGACTATCTGGCCGCCGCCGACGACACCGCGATGTCGGCTCTGCGCGACGAACGCGCGCGCCACATCGACGCCGACGGCGTGTTCGGCGTGCCGTTCTTCGTCTGGCGCGACGAACCGTTCTGGGGCAACGATCGGCTCGACTGGTTCCTGCGCGCCGTGCGCCGCTCTCGCGCTCAGGCGGTCCCCGATCTCACGGCAGACCGATTCGCAAATCCGTTCCGATGAGCGGGGGATCGCTCAGACGAGGTCGAGCTCCCGGGCCCGACGCACGGGGTTGGCGTACTGTTGCAGCAGGTGCGGACGCAGATCGGCGTCGGCGTCGGCCACTCTCGCTTTCAGCAACTCGAGGGCCGGCGACGAATCGATCGCGGGCAGATCTGCCACACCAAGCGTCTGCGCCGCCCACAAGTGGGTGGGAAACAGCCGATAGCCGGCGACCACCTGCCGATCGATGGCGAGTGCGGTCGCGACGGCGTCTTCGAAATGGCCCGCGAGCGGCGTGCCGAAGCGCAGATGCACACGCCCCTTGTGACCTCGGATGCCGGTGACGACCGATTTCAGATCCTCGCCTTCGCCCTTCACGTAGCTGCCGGACTTCTCGATCGTGAGCAGTTCCCGTGCCTTCAGGAGATCGCACGGATCGAGCTCGTATGAAATCGAAACCGGCAGAATTCCGAGCCGTGCGACGATCGACGTCATGTCTTCGCCATCGTCGCGGTACGCGAGCGCGAACATCTTGACGATCGCCGGATCGGTGCGGTCCCAACCGTCCTTCGCGCGGCCCTCGCGCTGCGCGATCCATACCGACTCTCCGCTTTCGAGCGAATGACGGATGTATCGGGAGGTTTGCATCATCGCCGCGTAAGCGGCCTTGCCGCCCTTCGCGCTGCGCTTCACCACGAAACCCTTGTTCAACCGGAATACATCGGATGCGAAACCGGTCGCCAGCAGGTTGTCACCGATGGCGTTGCGCGTCGTGCGGTAGCCCGCCTCATGCAGGGCGAAATTCGCAAACGCCGAATCGAGACCGATGTCGCGATGATTCGACACGAACAGATAGCAGGTGCTGGGGTCGACGTGTTCTGCCCCGGAGACGGAGAACCCGTCCGTCGTTTCGTTCATCGCCCGTTCGAAGCCGCGGGCGAGCAGCCGCTGGAAGCCCTCGACGGTATCGACTGGCGTGAGTACGCGAGCCAACTGCCGACGCACACGGAAGCGCACCAGAGGAGGGCACCAACGATGGATGGATGGTGCGACGAAGTCGGCGGCGGCAGCGACGAGGTCGGGGCTGGCGACGAGACGGCCGACGGCTGACGGCACTTCTTCGTCGACATAAGGACGTATGTCCTCGAACTCCTCCATCCACAACGTCCGTGGTGATCGCCGTGCTGCACCATAATCGAACGGCACGGCGCAAAGAAGTGCTCCATTAGGCTAACATCCCAGGTCGATCTACCGTCCGGCGAACCCGGCAATCGGAGGGAAGCGATGCGATCACTGGGCATCAGGCCGTATCACCACGGCCTAACCGAACTCGGCAACGGCGCCTACGCCTGGCTGCAACCCGATGGCGGCTGGGGATGGTCGAACGCGGGATTGATCACCGACGGCAACGAGGCACTGCTCGTCGACACGCTGTTCGACGAAGTGCTGACCGCACAAATGCTGGCCGCGATGCGCGGTGCCCGACCCAAAGCGCGCATCGGTCAGCTCGTGAACACCCACGCCAACGGCGATCACTGCAACGGCAACGCGCTGGTCGAAGGTGCCGAGATCATCTCCTCCGCGGCAACCGCCGAGGAGCTCGCGCACGAGAATCCACGCATGATGGCAACACTGATGCGGCGCGCACCGGAGATGGGCGAAACCGGCGAATTCTTCCAGCATTGTTTCGGCGC
Organism: Pseudomonadales bacterium; assembly: GCA_041620035.1. Classification (GTDB taxonomy): domain Bacteria; phylum Pseudomonadota; class Gammaproteobacteria; order Pseudomonadales; family Azotimanducaceae; genus SZUA-521. The sequence goes on along the minus strand of JBFKCZ010000185.1, from coordinate 86 downwards.
GTTTCAATTCGAAGGCATCAATCCGACGCGGCCAACACGAACGTTCGTCGGCGCACTGGACGTGCGGGTCGGCGACAAAGACGTGC
>JBFKCZ010000184.1:0-5903 GCA_041620035.1 Pseudomonadales bacterium | reverse complement strand
TCCAGGGGATACGACAGATCGAGGTTGAACACACGATCCACCTCGACGTAGCTGCCGGGCTTGAACGATCGCGGCATGTTGGCGCCGAGACGGGCCAGCTGCGGGTTCAGGGTGTTGTTGATGAAGTAGTCCACCGAACTCTGGCCCACGCTGCCGCTCAGATCGTAGTTGATGCCGCTATCCAGCTCGCCCTTTACGCCAGCCGTGAAACTGGAGTCGCTCACGTCACCGCCGAACTGTGGCGTAAATCCGCCAGGCAGGATGTTGTTGAACGCAAAGCAGTTCGGATCGTTCGCGATCGCCGTCAGCGCGGCTTGGTCGGGACGGTTGTTGCGAATGGCCACGAGCGGGCACGGCGTGGTGCCCGGCGTGAAGTCGGCGACCTTGATCGTGTCGACCGTTGCGCCTGGCGGACCCAGCGGATCGGGCACGATGGGACCATCGTTGATACCACCGCGGGTGTTCGGATTACGGAAGAAGAACCCCCCCTCGACGGTGCGCTCGGCCCAGTTGCCGAAGGCATACGCCTGGCTGCCGTTGCCGAGATCCAGTCCGACGTTACCGAAGAACTTGAAATCGTCACTCACTTCCGGGGAGCCCCAGATCTGGGCCGGATTGCGCACGGCCGTGTTGCCCGCCGCGATCAGCGTGGCGGCATCACCGCGTTGCACGCTGCGGCTGGTGGGCTCGACATCGGCGAATTCCAGGCTGAAGTTCGCGTAGCCGGCGTCCGTCAGGGGCAGACCGATGTTGCCCGCGATGGTTCGGCTCTCACCGTCGCCTTCGTAGAACTCGCCGTAGCGGACTTCTGCCGAACCGCCTTCGTTGTCGTCCTTCAACACGAAGTTGATGACGCCGGCGATCGCATCGGAACCGTACTGGGCCGCAGCGCCGTCACGCAGCACTTCGACCTGCTTCAACGCGATGGCGGGAATGGCTGCGAGGTCGGGGCCCTGGGATCCGTCGGCGATACCGCCGCCCAGGAATGCAACGACGGCACCGCGGTGGCGGCGCTTGCCGTTGACGAGAATCAAGGTGTTGTCCGGCGGCAGGCCCCGCAGGTTGGCAGGACGCATGATGGTTGCTGCGTCGCTGATCGGCTGGGTGTTGACGTTGTAGGACGGAACCAGCGTCGACAACAGGCTGTTCATGTCCGTCGTGCCCTGGTTGACGAAGTCGTCACCGGTGATTACGTCGACCGGTACCGGCGAGTCGCCGACCGACCGCGCTTCGCGGCGAGTACCCACCACCACCACTTCTTCCACGACTTCGTTCGCGCCCGCGGCGGCGTTCGCCGCGACCGGGACAAGCGATGCCGTGAGGGCGATCGCCAGCGGCAATACCCACTCAGGTTTGCTGTTCATACAGTGTGCTCTCCACTCGATTGCTTTTTCGTTCGGCACCGGCACGCATACCCCTAGATCTGCATTGCCCGGCGCTCTCCGTTCTTGCTCGGAGTGCGCGCATCCTACTCTCCATTATTGCTTCATACAACTGCACCAAAATAGTGCAATTCCAGGGCGACCGCCGCCACCTATAATCCGCGTTCACATCAGGGGGACGAATGACCGGATCCACCGTCCTGCGCTTCATGGGCGCACCGGGCTCGCCTTACACGCGCAAGATGCTGGCGCTGCTGCGTTTCCGCCGCATTCCGTACGAATTCATGATCGGGGGTCCCGACCCGGCACTCGGTCTGCCTCGACCCAAGGTTCCGCTTCTTCCCACTTTCTATCTACCCAACCCGCAGGGAACGATCGAGGCGGTCGTCGACTCCACACCCCTCATCCGGCGCTTCGAGCGCGAGTTCGCCTTGCGTCGGGTCGTGCCCGACGACCCCGTGGTTGCGTTCATCGATTACCTCATCGAGGACTACGCCGACGAGTGGCTCACCAAGGCGATGTTCCACTATCGCTGGCAATACCGCGCCGACGTGGACAAGGCCGGCGAGATCCTGCCGCGCTGGCGCGGGATATCCACGCCGGAGGCCGACATCCAGCGCGCGAAGCAGTTCGTGACAGAGCGCCAGATCGCCCGCCTCTACGTGGTCGGCAGCAACGCCACCACGGGTGCTGTGATCGAAGCGAGCTACGGACGATTCCTCGACATCTTCCGCAATCTCCTCGAACAGCAGCCGTTCGTGATGGGCGCGCGTCCCGGTGCGGCCGACTTCGGCATATATGGACAACTGACCCAACTCGCAAAGTTCGATCCCACGCCTGCGGCGCTGACGCTTGCCCGGGCACCCCGAGTGTCCGCCTGGGTCGACGTCATGGACGATTTGTCGGGGCTCGCAGTCGAACCAGCCGGCTTCTGCGACCGGTCGGTGATACGTCAACGCCTGAGCGCGCTCCTCGCCGAGATCGGGCGCGTGTACGTGCCGTTTCTGATCGCGAACGCCCGCGCGGTAGCGAATGGCCTGCCCGAGTTCGAAACTGTCATCGACGGCAAGGCCTGGGTTCAGCCCGCCTTCCCCTATCAGGCGAAGTGTCTGGCATGGCTGCGAGCCGAGTGGGCGGCGCTCGACACGAGCGACCGCGGCGCCGCTGCGGACATACTGGCAGACACCGGCATCACCACACTTTTCAACGAGGAGACTTAGGCATGCCACAGCATCTGATCGAACGAATCGAAGGCGGGATCGCAACACTCACGATGAATCGTCCGGAAGCACGCAATGCCATGTCCGGCGAAATGATGGCCGCGATGGCAGAGGCGTTGCCGCGTCTGGCCGCCGATCAATCCGTGCGGCTCGTCGTACTCACGGGCGCGGGCGGGGCGTTCTGCGCCGGTGGCGACGTGAAAGGGTTCGCGGGCCAGGCGTCGGGCGGCGGCGGTGGCTTCAACCTCGAGGCGCGCGTGCAGGTTTTGCGTGCGGGCATGGAACTGTCGCGGTGGCTGCACGAAATGCCGAAACCGACTCTGGCGGTGATTCCAGGCCCCGCAGCCGGCGCGGGCCTGTCCCTGGCGCTGGCATGCGATCTTCGGATTGCTGCCGACACGGCCAAGCTCACCACCGCATTCGCCAAAGTCGGACTGGCCGGGGACTACGGCGGCTCGTACTTTCTGACTCAGCTGATCGGCGCGGCGAAAGCGCGCGAGTTGTACTTCACGGCCGATGTCATCTCCGGGGCGGAGGCGCATGCGCTCGGCATCGTCAACAAAGTGGTGCCTGCGGCAGAACTCGAGACCGCGGCGCGGGACTATGCGCGCCATCTCGCATCGCTACCCACCGTTGCACTCGGCTACATGAAGAAGAACCTCAACGCGGCGCAGCACGCATCCCTGCACGAGGTGCTGGATCTGGAAGCCATGCACATGATCCGCACGTTCATGACGGAGGATCACAAGGGCGCGGCGGTGGCTTTCGTCGAGAAGCGTGCGCCCGAGTTCAAGGGCCGTTGACGCCTTGGGCACGCCATGCGCGAGCCATGCCGTACAGGCTGACCAGCACCCAGGCGACCTCCACGACGAAGGCCGACAGGTTGAACTCGAAGAAGAGCGAAATCGTGATGAACGCGGCACCGACGGCATTGAGCGCGGAATAGGCGATCCGTCGGGGATCGAGCTTGCCCATTTGCAGCGCCAGGTAAGTGGCAAGAATCGCGAATACACCGACGTTACCGATCAGGTCGTGCCACTCGTAGGCCATCGCGTCTCCTGTACTGGGCCAGCGTCGAAGGGTCGGCGATTATGAGGCATTGGATCATCGGGATCCTGTTCACGCTCGGCGGCTGCGGTAGTGATCCGTCGATCGAAGGTCGCGGCAGCAACAAGGATGCGTGGTGGGAGGCGCTGCCGCGCCCGGAGTGGCAGGCCCTCGAACGCGTGCCTTCGGCGCAACCCTGGTTCGAGGTGTATCGCGCAGCGCCCGGGGTTTTCGCCATCTACGAGCCTGGCCATTTCGAGGAGGTCATCTCGTACCTCATATTGGGTGAGCGGCAGGCGGTGTTGTTCGATACCGGTCTCGGTATCGGCGACGTGGCGGCTCTAGTGAAGTCGTTGACCGATCTCGACGTCGCCGTGGTGAACTCCCATACCCACTACGACCACATCGGCGGCAATCACCAGTTCGACGACATTGCGACCCTGGATAGCACTTTCGCCAACGAACGTAGCAAGGGCGCCACGCACGAGGAGGTCGCCTTTGCCGTGGCCGAAGGCTGGATCGCCGGCTCACCCCCACCCGGATTCGATCCGCAGCGCTACCGCATCGAACCCTTCGCGATCACGCGCCATCTGACGGATGGTGCCACCATCGACATCGGCGGACGCACGCTGGAAGTGATCGCGACACCCGGTCACTCGCCCGATTCCATCTGTCTCTTCGATCGCGAAAACCGACTGCTCTTCACCGGCGACACGTTCTATCTCGCGCCGTTGTATGCGCACCTCGAAGAGTCGAGCCTCGCCGACTACACGGCCACCGCAACGCGTCTGGCACAGTACACTGCACAGATCGATTCTCTGCTCCCGGGACACAACGTGACGCGCGTCGACCCCAAGTACCTGCAACACATGAACCAGGCATTCGGCGCGATCGCGCAAGGCACCACTGCCTACACGATCGCCGACGGCGCACGCGAGTACCCGTTCGACGGCTTTTCCATCCTGACACCAGCAATAGAGCATTGAGCATGCGAATCGCAACCTGGAACATCAACGGGCTGCGCGCCCGCATCGATTTCATGGCGCTGTGGCTGAAAGCAAGGCAGCCCGACGTGGTCGGTCTGCAGGAATTGAAGATCACCGATGAGGAGTTTCCGACGGAAGTCTTCACCAACCTGGGTTACCACGTGGTGACGCATGGCCAGAAGGCCTGGAACGGTGTCGCCGTGCTATCGCGCGAACCGGCTGCGGTCGTGCAGACCGGGCTGCCCGGTCAGGATGACTTTGGCGCACGTTTGCTGCGGGTGCACGTCGCAGGACTCGACTTCACCACGGTGTATTGCCCGAACGGCAAGGACGTCGATCACGGTGACTACACGCGCAAGCTCGAATGGTTCGATGCGCTGGCGACTTACTGGCGGTCGAACCCGGCGCAGGACGCCGCCGTACTCTGCGGCGATTTCAACATCGTGCCGACGCCCCTCGACAGTTACCTCGGCGACGTGTCAGACGACATCTTTCACACGCCGGCGGAGCGGGCGAGATTCGAGGCGATCACCGCGCTCGGCCTGACCGATCTGTACCGGGCGAAGTACCCGCAGCAGCGAGCGTACTCGTGGTGGGATTTCCGCGGCGGTGCGTTCCATCGCGGCAACGGGCTGCGCATCGACCTCATTCTCGCGACCCGACCGGTGGTCGAGCGTCTGTCCGACACCAGCATCGACCGCGACTTCCGCAAGAAGCAGGAAGGTATGACCGCCTCGGATCACGCGCCGGTGTACGCCGACCTCGATTGATCAGCTCGAAAGTGCGTCATACATGGCACTGATCGGGCCGAAGGCGCGCATGTCGCCTGTCGTGCCGAGACCCATCTTGTTCATGACGTAGGCCATGCACACCCGCGCATCGGCATCGACGATCACGAGCGAACCGCCCCAGCCACCCCAGAAGCAGGTGTTGGGGTTCGGGCCCAGCGGCATGAATTCCGACGTGATGCCGTAGCCGAGCCCAAACTTCACCGGCATGCCGAGCACGAGGTCGGTCGAATCGGTCTGTACATCGAACACGCGGCGGGCGCCGGCGCGACTCATCAGCCGTTTGCCGAATGCTTCGCCGCCGCAGGCCAGAAGCGACTGCACGCGCGCGACCGATCGGGCGTTGCCGTGACCGTTTGCGGCCGGGATCTCCGCCTTGCGCCAGGCATCCGTGCGGGAGTCATTCGCAGACAGCCGAGGGCTTCTGAAGGTACGCGCCGCAACAGAGTCTTCCGGTGCGTCGGCGACCAGTTCCGAAGT
>JBFKCZ010000183.1:0-5917 GCA_041620035.1 Pseudomonadales bacterium | reverse complement strand
CCGTGTATCGTCCGGCGCGGCGGGCACTTCTCGAATCGGCGCGGGCGTCGGTGCAGGTGGTGTCGATTCCACTGCCGCCGATGGCGGCGTCGTGATCGCCAGCTGCGCTGGCGCGGCCGTTGCGGAGGCCGGTGCCGCCTTCGGAAGCGTCAGCTGGGCGACGCGCTCGGGCCGCGCCGTCGGCGGGGCTGTCGCGGTTGCCGCGGCGTCGGCCACATCCATCGTTCCAGTTGCCGGTGGGGCTGCCGCGGCGCGGACGATTTCCGCTTCGTTCGCTTCGCTGTCTGCCGCGGCCGCCGGCGTCTCGCTGGCCGGCGTGTCCTGTCGAACCACCTCGGCGGCGGGCAACTCCTCTTCGCTCAGGTACCACCACACCGCACCCGCCGAAGCGGCCACGAACAACGCAGCCGATGCCAACAGAGCGGCCCGGCTGCGCGGCACCGATGCGGCCCGCGTCGCCCCACTCGCGACGGTGGCGGCGGCCGCCTGCCCCTCGACGAGTCCACCGTCCGCCGCCAGGGCGCGCAAATCGTCACGCAGATGCGCTGCGGTGGGGTATCGGTCCTGCGGCCGCTTGGCGCTGCCGGTCAGGATCACGCTTTCGAGCGCCTCGCTCACATCGGAGCGCAAGCGTCGCGGCGACGGCAGCGGCTCGTTGATCGCCTTGATCATCATGGCGACCGGCGTATCCGCGGAGAACGGCACCTGCCCCGTGAGCAGTTCGTAGAGAACGATCGACAGTGCGTACACGTCGGCGGGCGGACCGACGACTGCGGCACCAGTCGCCTGCTCCGGCGCCATGTAGGCGGGTGTGCCCATGCTGGTGCCCGTCTGAGTCAGTCGGGTGCCTTCGGTCAGCAGTCGGGCAATGCCGAAGTCCATCAGCACCGGCGTGCCGTCGCGACTCACCATGACGTTCTCAGGCTTCACGTCGCGATGCACGATGTGCCGCTCGTGCGCGTACGCGAGTGCGTCGGCGAGTTGAATGACGATATCCACCGCACGCGGTATCGAGCGCATCGCCCCTTCGGTCTGAATGACCTTCTTGAGATCCTGACCGTCGACGAACTCCATCACCATGTAGAACGTGCCGTCCTGGCTGCCGAAGTCGTTGACCTGAACTATGTTGCGATGGCGCAGCGAAGCGACCGCCTGCGCTTCCTGCTGAAACCGGGTGCGAAAGTCTGCGGCCGCTGCGAGATCCGGATGAATCACCTTGATGGCGCGGTGCACGGCAAGCCCCGTGTGGAAGGCCTTGTAGACCTCGGCCATGCCGCCACGGCCCAACCGCTCGGTGATGGTGTAGGGGCCGAGCGTACGCCCCAGCATGTCGGTCATCGCGTCCCGCTCAGTCGAGCCCCTTGTCGAGGAACATCTGCTTGTCCACGGCCTGCCAGACCAGCTTGTAGTACTCGTTGACCGCGGGCGGATAGAACACGTTGTCGAACCGCAGCTTCACCTTGGTGACTTCCGGACCTTGCTTGACCATCGACAACGTGAGTCCGGCCATGTATCGGCCCGTATCGATGTCGTACATGTCACCGAACGGGTCCGGCTTGTCGACCAGATCGGCCGGGTAGCCCTTGACCGCCGCATACTGCCGGGTGCTCTCCTTGCGCAATGCCTGCACCTGATCGGGCGGCAGCTCGGGGATGGACGCGGTGATGTATCCCGAAGCGCGTTCCATGTTCTGCACCCGACATCCGAGGCTCGCCAGTGCCACGGTCATCGAGTCGAACACGCGGTCGAAGCCCTGGTCGAACTGACGATCGCCGATGGCCAGCGCCATCTGTTCGCGTTGCGCGTGCCAGGCGGGCAGATCGGGATTGCTCATCATGTCCATCATGAGCTGCTGCTTGGCCAAGATCGTTTCCTGATCGCCCACCGCGCCGCGCATCAGCACCTGCATGTCGCTCGTATCGGAGTAACCGCCTCGTACCCCGCAGCCCGCGATCAGCGGCAGCAGTACCCAACCCCAGTGCCACATGGATGACCTCCTCGCCACTAGAACTGGCTGGATCGAACCTTGTAGTCGGACACCGTGCCATCCTCCGCGAATTTCACGATGACGGTGATCGATCGAAGCGACGTCGTGACCTGCGCGCTACCTTCGCGACGCTGACCCTCGATGCCGCCGCCGGCCTGAATGACCCTGAAGAACACACCGAGGTTGGCGGCGCCGCGCGCCGATTCGGTGCTCGTCTCGACGTCGGTACGGGTGACGCTGCGCTCGTACACCCAACTCTCGATGCCGGCAGAATCGTACGTGGAAATATTCGGCGATCCGAACAGCTGGATCAGGTCGAGTTGCGTGGTTTCGCCCTTGCGTACCTGCGAGGTGACCATGCCGTAGCTCAGGGCACTGGGCGTAGATTCGTAGGACTCGGGCAACGAGTCAGGCGGGTCGGCCGCATGCGCACGGGCTGACAACGCAACGAGACCCAGCGCGACCGCGAACGCAGAACGAACTCCAGCCATGAGAGCAAACCCCGCAACCGGACGTCCACGCCCGACACGGTGCGAACACGGCACGGCGGGCAGCCGCATTCTCCCACGACTTCCGCCTGCTCCAATAGAGGCGCGCAACAAGGGGCGACCACGGGTGACAACCCGGATAGTCCTCATCACACTGAGGCGCTACCCGACCGACGGATTCGAGCGATGAACCCGAACGATGCACCGCGATCCGGTGTGCTGCGAACGCCGGAATCGCGCTTCACGCACATCACCGACTACCCGTGGCCGCCGCACCACTTCATGGTGGAGCCGGGGCTTCGCATGGCGTACGTCGACGCGGGGCCGCGCACGGCGCCAGAGACGCTGTTTCTCCTGCACGGCGAGCCCATGTGGGGCTACCTGTACCGCAAGATGATTCCCGTCTTCGAGCGCGCCGGCTACCGCGTGATCGTGCCGGATCTGATCGGCTTCGGACGTTCCGACAAGCCCATCGACCAAGCGGCGTACACCTACAGCGGCCACGTCGCCTGGATCACGGCCCTGGTCGAGCACCTCGACCTTCAGGGCGTCACCTTCTTCGGTCAGGACTGGGGCGGTCTGATCGGTGGCCGCGTCGTCGCGGAGAACGAGCGGCGGTTTGCGCGCGCAGTGTTCTCCAACACCGGGCTGCCGGGCACCGGTCCGGCAATCCCCGGACTCACCGCCCAGCAACGGTTGGCGCCCGAGCAACTGCAGTCGATGTTCGGAATCGATTGGCGCGCAACCGTGAACGCCGACGACAGTATCGATGCGGACAAAGTGCACGCCATGGTCGTACCCGGGCCCGCGATCTACTTTCTCGCCTGGCGGGTGTACAGCCAGGAGGTCGACGCACTGATACCGTCGAAAGTCGCACCCGGCTGGTGTCTGCAGCCGTTGACCGACGCCGCGCGCCGCGCGTACGACGCGCCGTTCCCTACGCAGGAGTACGCGGCCGGCGCGCGCCGGTTTCCGATGCTGGTTCCGATCACGGCGGACGATCCCGAACGCATCAAGAACGATGCCGCGTGGCGCGTGTTCGAGCGCTGGCAGAAGCCACTGTTGACGCTGTGGGGTGACCATTGTCCGCACTCGCGCAACGACATGGGTCAGTCGTTTCGCTCGCGTGTACCGGGCGCGAAACTGGCCGGCGTCGAACACAAGGTGTACCGCGCCAGTCACTTCATCCAGGAAGACATGGGCGAAGAACTCGCCGCCGAGATCGTCCGATTCATCCGCGCGAACTGAGCCTCTCGATCAGGCGACCGTTGGCCCCATCGCATCCAGCGCATTGGCACGCTGACCCAGGGTGTGCGCGATTCCCGAAAGCAGAGCGAAGGCGCGGGCCACCAGGACGAAATCGGTAGGCACCTTCACCACCGGATTTTCGCGGATCGCTTCGAACATCTCGTCGGTCATGTCTTCGGTGAATTCGCCCTGGAACGCACCCGTATCGGATCGCGCGATCATGCGCCGGGCGATCATGAGTAGCGTGTCGTCCTCGCCGCTCTTGGTCTCGAAACCGAGTTCTCTGAAGGCACGCAGCATCGCCGATTCGTTGAACGTCATCATCGAGAACATCAGCTCGAAGATGCCGAGCCCGAATCCTTCGGGGAGTTCTTTGGCAAGCCCAAAGTCGAGCAGCGTGAAGTTCGCCTTACCCTTGTCGCTGGCGGTGACCAGTATGTTTCCCGGGTGCGGATCCGCGTGGAAGAAACCGTAGGCGAGGATCATGCGGTTGAAGATGCGCATGAGGCGCAGCATGAGATCGGAATAGTCGATTCCCGCGGCGGCGAGCGCCTCTCCATCGTTCACCTTCACACCGTGCACGTAGTCCATGGTGATCACACGGCGCGTGCAGTACTCGTGCAGTATCTCGGGAATGCGCACCGTGGGGTCACCCACGAAGAAGCTGCGCACACGATCGGCGCTCTGCGCCTCACGGCGAAAATCCAGCTCCATCCGCAGGTGTTTCTGCAACTCGTCCATGAGCGGGAGAAAGTCCATCGGATTGGAGTCGAACCGCTGATAGATCGCTGCCACACGGCGCGATGCGGCGAGATCGGTGCGGATGATGTGTTCGATGTCGGGATACTGCACCTTGACGGCCACTTCTTCACCGGACTTCAGTCGCGCGCGATGCACCTGGGCGAGCGACGCGGCGGCAATCGGTGTCTCGGCGAACTCGGAAAAGACCTCGTGCAGCGGCTTGCCGAAGTCCTCTTCGATCACCGCGCGAATCGCCTCGATCGGTCGTGGCGGCAGCCGGTCGTGGCATTGGGACAGCGTCTTTACATACTGCGGCGGAAATACGTCGGACCGCGTGCCGATCACCTGACACATCTTCACGAGCATGCCGCGCAGCGTCACGGCGGTGTGGAACACGTGGTCGGCGTTGCGCTGGTGAATAGAGGCGAAGTCACGCGCGTCCGGGTCGCGGCCAAGTACCCGGTCGTACCACTGCGGTGTCTTGTAGCGCAGCCATACGCAGATCGCCGTCCAGCCGATGCGAAGGCTCCGATACGCCCTGTTCAGAAGGCGGTAGAAGATCACGTCACGCGGCGGTCAGCAGCAGATCCAACTCTTCGTCGTCGGCGTGCGGGAAAGTCCAACCCGCATCCAGGTCTTCGAATCGACGTGCGATCGAACCCGCGCGAGCGGTATCGTCGATCGCCTGATGAATTTCCTCACGCAGGCGGTCCCGACTCTGCCGGGGTCGTTGGGTCGCCATCCCGCGTAGCTGGCTGCGGAAGATGCCGTCCACCACCTCGGCACCGCTGACTTCCTCGCCGCGGCTGCCAATCAGCGTCCGGGCCCGTAACTCCGACAATGCGACGGTGAGGTAGTCCACGTGGGGTTTCTCGTCGCGCGCGATGCAGGCGATCACATGCGCAGCGTGCTCGGCATCTGCGCACACTTCCGGATCGCCCAGCAGCTGCTGAGCCCACGCGAACGTGTTGTCGGCAAAGGTCTCCACGATGAGTACATTCGCCATCATCGTGATCATGTTCTCCATCGTCTCGGAGATGACGGAAAATTGACGGCGGCGCTCGCCGCGCAAGGTTCCGGACATGAGCCGCAACAGCACGTCCCCCGGCACGTGGGGTTTCGAGAGTCCGATGTCCCGCGCGGCCTCCCACATCTGCTTGTGGCCGCCCTCGTTGCGGTGTCCGGCCTCGTCCCGGGCGTGGGCCTCGAACAGTCCGCCCGCCAGGTGGGCCAAGGCCGTGCGGCTGACGTCGCCTTTCACCTCGGTACTCAGATCGGGCACCTTCACCTCACGGATCCGGGCGCCGAACCCTTCGACGATGGAAATGATCGTGAGCGCCCGGCTAACCGGTTCCACCACCCCTTCTATCAGCAGGAACTTCGCCTGCTCGTAGCTTGGATAGTTCGGTGGTACGTACTTGTCGGGCACATAAATGAGGGATTCGCCTTCGCT
>JBFKCZ010000182.1:0-5936 GCA_041620035.1 Pseudomonadales bacterium | reverse complement strand
GCCGCCATGGAACTGATCGAGAACTACAAGACGGCCGAAGAGGCCGCCGCGGACATCCGCAAGAAGCTCGAGCGCAAGGACAAGATCATGGGCTTCGGACACGCGATCTATCGAACGTCCGATCCGCGTAACGCCATCATCAAGGAGTGGGCGAAGAAGCTCGGTGACGAAGTTGGCGACAAAGTTCTGTATCCCGTCTCCGTTGCGGTCGAGAAAACCATGTGGGACGAAAAGGAGTTGTTCGCGAATGCGGACTTCTTCCACGCGTCGGCATATCACTTCATGGGTATTCCGACCAAGCTCTTCACTCCGATCTTCGTCTGCTCACGAGTCACCGGCTGGACCGCGCACGTCATGGAACAGCGCAGTAACAACCGAATCATCCGCCCCAGCGCAGATTACATCGGACCGCCGCCGCGCAAGCTCGTTCCGATCAAGCAACGCGCCTGATAGAAGCCCGTACAAACAACATCTGGAGTCACCATGAGTGCCAACGTCGATCTCAACGAGCGCCCGGATCCCGATCAGGAACTGGTCGATATCGCTGACTATGTCACCCGCTACGAAATCAAGAGCAAGGAAGCCTACGATACGGCGCGCAACTGCCTGATCGATACGCTGGGCTGTGGATTTCTCGCGCAGCGGTTTCCGGAGATGTCCAAGCACTTGGGCCCAATTGTGCCGGGTACGGTGGTGCCGAATGGTGCGCGTGTGCCTGGTACGCAGTTCGAGCTGGATCCGGTGAAGGCCGCCTGGGACATCGGCTGCATGATCCGGTGGCTCGACTTCAACGACACATGGCTCGCCGCAGAGTGGGGCCATCCCTCCGACAATCTCGGCGGCATTCTCGCGGTCTCGGATTACATCAGCCGCACCAACGTCGCGCATGGCAAGAAGCCGCTGACGATGCACGATGTACTCACCGCCATGATCAAGGCCCATGAAGTTCAGGGCTGCATGGCACTCGAGAACAGCTTCAACCGTGTCGGCCTCGACCACGTGTTACTGGTGCGTCTCGCATCGACGGCGGTGGTCACCGCGCTGATGGGCGGTACGCGCGATCAGATCATCGACGCGCTTTCCCACGCCTGGGTCGATGGATCTGCACTGCGCACGTACCGACACGCACCCAACGCGGGGCCGCGCAAGTCCTGGGCGGCTGGTGACGCGACGAGTCGTGCGGTGCGCCTCGCCATGTTGGTGTTGAAGGGCGAGATCGGTTACCCGAGCGTGCTCACGGCGCCCAAGTGGGGTTTCTACGACGTCTCGTTCAAAGGGCAGAAGTTCAAGTTCCAGCGCCCCTATGGGTCGTATGTGATGGAGAACGTGCTGTTCAAGATCTCGTTCCCTGCGGAGTTTCACGCGCAGACCGCGGTGGAAGCGGCGGTGACCTTGCATCCGGAAGTTGCGAGCCGGCTCGACGAGATCGATCGCATCGTGATGACCACCCACGAGTCTGCGATTCGCATCATCAGCAAGACCGGCAAGCTGAACAATCCTGCCGATCGGGATCATTGCCTGCAGTACATGGCAGCGATCGGACTCTTGAAGGGCAATCTCGTTGCCGAGGACTACGAGGACGATGTCGCGGCGGATCCGAGGGTGGATCAGCTTCGCAACCTCATGGTGATCGAGGAGGACGCTCGTTACAGCAAGGACTATCACGAGCCCGAGAAGCGTTCCATTGCCAACGCGATTCAGGTGTTCTTCAAGGACGGCACCAAGACCGCCAAGGTGGAGGTCGAGTATCCGATCGGCCACCGTCGTCGCCGCAAGGAAGGCATTCCGATTCTCGAGGAGAAATTCCGACGCAACCTGGCGACGCGCTTCCCGGCCCGTCGTTCCGCGCAGATCTATGCGCTGTGCGAGGACCAGAAGCGTCTGGAAGCAACGCCCGTGAACGAGTTCATGGACCTGCTGGTGATCTGAGCGGGGTCATGTGGGAGTGGCCCGATGGTCATCGCGACCGGGGTCGCTCCCGCAACAACCCTAGCTCACGGCAGCATTTCGTAGGCGGGTAGCGTCAGAAAGTCGTTCATCTCGTCGTCGGTCGTGAGCCGATCCATGAGTTCGGCGGCCTCGCGAAAGCGTCCGTCCTGAAATCGATCTTCGCCGACTTCACCGCGGACGACCTGCATCTCTTCTGCAAGCATCTCCCGGAACAGGGCTTTGGTGACTTTCTTGCCGTTGGCGAGGCTCTTGCCGTTCTGTATCCATTGCCAGATCGACGCGCGGGAGATCTCGGCAGTGGCGGCATCCTCCATGAGGCCGTAGACCGGTACGCAGCCGTTGCCGCTGATCCATGCTTCGAGGTACTGCAGCGACACGCGAATGTTGGTGCGCATGCCGGCTTCGGTGCGGTCACCTTCCGGTACGGCGAGTAGATCCGCCGCGGTGAAGGCGGGGTCCTTTTCACGCATGACGTCCTGCTGATTTTCCCGTCCCTGTGGAATGTGACGGTCGAAGACTTCCATTGCGACCGCCGCCAGTCCCGGATGCGCAACCCAGGTCCCGTCGTGGCCGTTCGTTGCCTCCAAGGTCTTGTCTGCACGTACCTTGGCGAGCGCGATCTCGTTCTCCTTGGGATCTTTTGACGGGATGAAGGCGGCCATGCCGCCCATGGCGAGTGCGCCGCGCTGATGACAGGTCTTGATCAGCAGCTTCGAGTAGGCGGACAGGAACGGCTTTTCCATGGTGATGGACTGCCGGTCGGGGAGCACGCGATCGGGATGCTTACGCAGCGTCTTGATGTAGCTGAATATGTAATCCCAGCGACCGCAGTTCAGCGCAACGATGTGGTCGCGCAATGCATACAGAATCTCGTGCATCTGAAATACCGCGGGCAGCGTTTCGATCAGGAACGTTGCCTTGATCGATCCGCGCTCGACCTTGAATCGGTCTTCCGTGAAGGTGAAGACATCGTCCCACCATTTGGCCTCGTGGTGACTCTGAATCTTCGGCACGTAGTAATACACACCGGTTCCGCGCGCTGCGCGGCTCTTGTAGTTGTGAAAGAAGTAGAGGCCGAAGTCGAGCAGGCACCCCGGTATGCGATCGCCGCCGGACCAGCCAACATGTTTCTCGCTGAGATGCAGGCCGCGCACGCGTGCGATCAACACGGCGGGGTCGTCCTTCAATGCGTAATGCTTGCCTTCCGGACTGGTGAAACTGATCTCACGCCGATTCGCATCGCGCAGATTCAGCTGACCCTGAATGACGTTGTCCCAGGTCGGTGCCAGGGAGTCTTCGAAGTCGGCCATGAACACACGTACGTCGGCGTTCAGCGCGTTGATGACCATCTTCCGATCGACGGGGCCTGTGATCTCCACGCGGCGATCCCGAAGATCCTTCGGGATGCCCCGGATCTGCCACTGGGATTCGCGAATCTGCTTCGTCTCCGGCAGGAAGTCGGGTAGTTCGCCGGCATCGATGCGGGCCTGGAAGGCTTTGCGGGCGGCCAGCAGTTCGTCCAGCCGGGGCGAGAACGTCTCGACCAGATCGGCCACGAAGTTCGCCGCTTCGACGGTGAGGATCTCGCGATATTCGGGTGTCAGTCGGCCGGAAACTTTGAGTCGACCCACGGTGGTTGTGTCGTTGTTCATCGTCACACCGGGAAAAAAGGGCCGCAATCATGCCTCTCGGTGGAAAGGAGTGTCAATTTGGGTCGCCGTCGAGAGCGTGCCCATTCGCAGGCGAATCGAGGCGCAGGTACAAGCGGGGCGTCGCGTCGATGGAGGGAAGTTCGATCCACACATCCGGAACGACATCGAAGCTCGATTCGGAGCCGCCGCGTCGGATATTCAATCGTGGCCCCGGTTCCAACGCCACTTGAATGGTGATCGGTTCGGAACGGCCTGCGCCATGCAACGCCACCGGCACGTAGATTCGATCGAGGCGGACAACGGCTGAAGAAGCCGAATCGGCGGATTCGAGTCCGACGACCACCCGATCACCGTGCTGAACGGGCAATGTCGACACCGGCGCGTGAGTACTGACACAGTGCGGCTCGTCGGTGTCGCACAGGCCGGGATGCGTCGTCAGTGAAAGCGTGAATCCCGACCAAGCGCTTGCGGCTGGGAGGGTGTCGTACTGGGCTGCGTCGCTGGACGACATCGTGAACACCGCGAGCGCCACGAGCAATCGACTGTTCACAAACTGAGCTGGCGAAGTTCCGGCTCCTCCACCGCCCGATCGAACAGTCGATTGAAGACCTCGAGCAAACGACGCGCTTCGACACGATCATGCGTGTTGGCGAAGCCAATCGGCTTGTCACGATCGGGCATCACCCACAGACCTTCGTCATCGGCGACGACGTAGCTCGCGGGCGTACCTTCCGGTACGTCCGGAGGCTGCCGGCGAAGCGTGATCTTGCTCGGTAACCGCTGTGCGAGCTGCAGCAGCGGATGGCCCGTTCCCGCAATGGATCGGGCATCTTCGATGAGCACCCTTACCTTTGGAATCGCGGCGCGCCGCACGAAAGTCGAAACGATGTCGACTGCTTCGGGCGTGCCGAACATGACCCGGTCCAAAGCCGGGCTTGCGATGACGAGTTCGCGGCGTGCATTGCCGAGGATGCGGAGCAACGCTTGCCTGCCCGCCGATTCGGTGTCGAAGGTCACGAGCCTGGGTGCGTGATCGGGCAGGGTACCTGTGGGTTCCGGATTGACGATCTCCAATGACCGCTGGTCTTGCGAACCCGTGAATTCCACCGGCAGCAGCAGTCGCATTTCCGTATGCGGGATCCCGGCTTCGATGAACTCCTCGCCGACCGGGTCGAAGCCTGCCTTGCGGTAGAAGGGTATCGCATGAACCTGGGCATGCAGATGCACGGACTCCATCCCTCGAGCCTTCGCGGCATCGATCGCGGCGGCTAGCAGCCGCATTCCAATGCCCGCGCCACGGTGGCTCTTGAGCACAGCCATGCGGCCGATCTGACCGTGGTCGAGTAAACGCGCCGTGCCGATCGCCTGCCCGGCCGAATCGAGTGCGATGAAATGCTGTGCGTCGTCGTCGAGGCCGTCCCATTCTTCCTCACGCGACACGCCCTGCTCCTCGACGAAAACGACTTCCCGCAGGCGGCGCAGTCGATCGCCGTGAGTCTTCCAGTCGGTGGCGGTCACGTAGACGTTCACGGTGCCGCCTCACCATCGATGGCCCGTGCCAGCTCGCTGGCGAAGCCGATGTAATCGGAAGGGGTCAACCGGGCGAGTTCCGCGCGCGCTGCATCGGGGAGATCCAGAGAGCGGAGAATCGTCTGAAAGCCCGCCGCGTCGAAGCGCTGCCCGCGGGTAGCCGACTTCAACTGCTCGTAAGGTTGCTGCATGCCGTGTTTGCGCATGATGGTTTGCACTGCCTCGGCCAGCACTTCCCAGCCGCCGTCGAGGTCGTCGCGCAATGCTGCTTCGTTCAGTTCGAGTTTACCGATGCCCTTGATGGCAGACCGGTACGCGATCACGCAATGAGCCGCCGCAGCGCCCAGATTCCGCAGAACCGTCGAGTCCGAGAGGTCTCGCTGCCATCGGGACACCAGCAACTTGTCTGCGAGGTGGCCCAGGAGGGCATTCGCCACACCGAGGTTGCCCTCCGAATTCTCGAAATCGATCGGATTGACTTTGTGAGGCATGGTGGACGAGCCCGTTTCCCCTTCCACCTTGCGTTGCCGGAAGTAGTCGATCGCAATGTAGCCCCATATGTCGCGATCGAAGTCGAGCAGGATCTGGTTGAACCGCATCAGGCTGTGAAAGTACTCCGCCATGTAGTCATGGGGTTCGATCTGCGTCGTATAGGAGTTCGGCTGCAGTCCCAAGGCTTCGACGAAGCGCGCAGCCACCTTCGACCAGGCTAGCGCTGGATACGCGACACGGTGAGCATTGAAGTTGCCGACGGCGCCATTCATCTTGCCGAGGATCGGCGTAGCCACGAGCTGCGCGCGTTGC
>JBFKCZ010000181.1:0-5942 GCA_041620035.1 Pseudomonadales bacterium | reverse complement strand
CGACGACCAGGGCGATGCGCCGCTTCTGCTTCTGGAAGTTGAACAGCTGGGTGTGCAGCGGCGTTCCCTCCGGAACGAAGTACGGTTCGCGCGTCAGCTGCAGAAGCTCCGCCTTCGTGAACGATCCCTGCTGGATGAACCGAACCGTGCGCCGCAGGTGCAATATCCCGATGACGTTGTTGATGTTGCCTTTGTACACCGGCAGCCGCGTGTGTTGGCTCGATGAGATCTGCCCGATGATGGTGCTGAAGTCGTCGTCGATGTCGATGCCGAGTATTTCGTTGCGCGGCACCATGATGTGATCGACCGTGACTTTTTCTAGATCGACCACACTCAGCAGCATGTCCTGCCGGCGCTTCGGGATCCGTGCGCCTTCATGCAGCACCGTGCGCAGCTCGTCGAGGCTCAGATGGTCGCCATGCACGACCGCGGTCGAGGGTGTGAACGGGCGGACGAGGACATTGCTGACGCTGTTGACGACAACGACGACGGGGTAAAAGATGCGTAGCAGCGGAGCCAGGAGAAGAGTGGACGGAAACGCCACGCGCTCCGGGTTGTACGCCGCGATCGTTTTTGGCGCAACTTCCGCGAACACGAGAAAGAACAGGGTCAGCAGGACAGGTGCGAGTGCAACGCCCGTATCGCCGAAGAGTTCCAGGCCGACGACGGTTGCGAGAGTCGCCGCGATGTTGTTCACGAGGTTGTTGCCGATGAGGATGACACCGAGGAGCCGGTCGGGACGCGCCAGCAGATCGCTCGCGCGTTTGGCCGACTTGCTACCTTCCTTCACCAGGTGTCGCAACCGATAACGGTTGAGCGACATCATGGCGGTCTCCGATCCGGAGAAGTACGCCGACATCATGGCGAGGATCAGGATGCACGCCAGGAGCAGGTTCGGAGAGATCTCGGTGAAATGCATCAGCCGCGGCCGAGGATGAACTCGAGTACGAACTTGCTGCCGAAGTAGGCCAGCACGAGCAATCCGAAACCCGTCAGCGTCCACCGTGTTGCGGTCGCACCGCGCCAGCCGAACGCGTGTCGTCCGATCAGCAGCACGAAGAATACGACCCAGGATGCGCTGGCCAGCACGGTGTGGTGCACGACGTGCTGCGCGAACATATTGCTCAGGAACACGAAGCCGCTGACGATCGCGGCACTGAGAAGCGCGATTCCTACCCAGATCTGCTGGAACAGCACGGACTCCATCGTTTCGAGCGGTGGCAGCAGCCTCAACGCGGCCAGCGCCGATTTGGAGCGGAACAATCGCTCCTGAATGCCGAGTACAACGGCTTGGCATGCGGCGACGGCGAGCACGGTGTAGGCGAGGAGGGAGACGAACACGTGGATCACCAGACCCGTGGTGAACGCGCTGCTGGGAATGAGTTCACCCGGTGCGAGCAATGAGCCAATCAGGGCCAGAGTCGCCAGCGGGAGCACGATCAGAAACGCATTCTGCAACGGCTGCTTGATCGATGCGATCAGGGTCAGCGTAACGATGGCGCACGATACCAGCGAAGCCACGCTCATGAGCCCGAATACGATACCGTCCGGATGAACCATCGCCAGCTCGAGCGTGATGACGTGCGCGGCGGCGCCAGCACCGATGATGCCCAGCAGGAACCGCGGCGAAGGTGAGTCGCCGTGCGCGAGGCGATTGATCTGGATGATCGCCGCGACTGTGTACAGCACGGCAGCGACGAGGCCCGGAAACACGGGGCTCATGGGTATTGATCGCTGAACCGGGGTGCAGGCACGGCGGCAGTTTGACAGATGCCTTCGAGAATGCAACGCGAACCGGGCTCGCTATAATGCGCGCCTTTGCGTACTGGCGAGTTCGATGTTCGAGAATCTGACTGATCGATTGACGCGTGCGCTCGGAGCGGTGTCGGGCAAGGCGCGGCTCACGGAGGACAACGTCGCCGACGCGCTCCGCGAAGTGAGGACTGCGCTCCTGGAAGCCGATGTCGCCCTCGACGTCGTCAAGGACTTCGTAGCGCGGGTACAGGGCCAGGCCATCGGGCAGGCCGTGACGCAAAGCCTCACGCCGGGTCAGGCCCTGGTCAAGATCGTCCGAGATGAACTGGTCGATCTCATGGGCGTTGCCAACGATTCGCTCAACCTCGCGACGGCACCGCCCGCGGTCGTGCTGATGGCGGGCTTGCAGGGTGCGGGCAAGACCACAACGGTTGCGAAGCTTGCGCGGTACCTGAAGGAGCGCGTCGGAAAAAAAGTCGCCGTCGTGAGCGCGGACGTCTATCGCCCCGCCGCCATCGATCAACTGCGCACGCTCGCCTTGGAAGTCGACGCCATCTTCATCGACAGTCAGCCGAGCGAGCTACCCGTGGACATCGCGCGGCGTGCGCTCAAGGAAGCACGAACGAAGTTCGCAGAGGTGCTGATCGTCGATACCGCGGGACGCTTGGCCATCGATGAAGAGATGATGGACGAGATCCGGGCGTTGCATGCCGCTGTGACACCGATCGAGACGCTGTTCGTCGTCGATGCGATGACGGGCCAGGATGCTGCCAGGACCGCCAAGGCGTTCGCCGAGGCCGTGCCATTGACTGGTGTGGTGCTGGCGAAGACCGATGGCGATGCGCGTGGCGGGGCCGCACTTTCGGTGCGGGCCGTCACCGGCAAACCGATCAAGTTCCTCGGCGCCGGCGAAAAGACCGACGCGTTGGAGCCGTTCCACCCCGAGCGGGTGGCCTCGCGCATCCTCGGCATGGGCGACGTGCTCACTCTGATCGAGGAGGCCGAACGCAAAGTCGATCGTCAAAAGGCCGAACGGCTCGCGAAGAAGATTGGCAAGGGGCAGAAGTTCGATCTCGAGGACTTCCGCGATCAGCTGCAACAGATGCGCAATATGGGTGGTGTTACCAACCTCCTCGACAAGATCCCCGGTATGGGCCAGATCCCGCAAGCCGCCCAGGCGCAGATGGGTGACGGTGTATTCCGCAAGATGGAGGTGATCATCGATTCGATGACCCGCCAGGAGCGCAGCTACCCGGATGTCATCAACGGTTCGCGCAAACGCCGCATCGCCTCCGGTAGCGGAACAGAGATCAGCGACGTGAACCGGCTCCTCAAGCAGCACAAACAGATGCAGAAGGTCATGAAGAAGGTCACGCGAAAGGGCGGCATGGCGAAGATGATGCGCGGCATGAACGCCATGAAACCTCCGGCCGGCTACCGGCGCTGACAGGGTTTTTCGACCAGATTCAGTGCTTTGCAGTGCGGAGGGCTTCCATTACAATACCGCGCCTTTCGCACAGGGCTCTATAAATGGTAACGATCCGTCTGGCCCGACACGGCGCCAGAAATGCACCTTTCTATCACCTCACGGTGGCTGACCGCGCACGCGCGCGCAATGGCCGTTTCGTCGAGCGCGTCGGCTTCTTCAACCCGATGGCGCGCGGCAAGGCCGAACAATTGCGCGTGAATCTCGAACGCGTCGACTACTGGATGTCGGTAGGTGCGCAACCCTCCGAGCGCGTGGCAGCGCTGATCAAGCAGGCTCGGAAGGCGCAGTCGGAGACCGCCGCAGCGGCGTGATCCGCGTGGCGACGAACACCGAAATGGTGGTCGTCGGTCGGCTCGGTACGCCATTCGGCGTCAAGGGCTGGGTGCACGTCAGTTCCTTCACCGATCCGCCGGAGAACCTGCTGGCGTATCGGCCGTGGAACCTGCGCCGACGGAGCGGGTGGCAAGCGGTGCAGGTCGAAGCGGTAAAGCCGCACCAGAAGGGCTTCGTCGCGCTGCTCGACGGAGTTTCCGATCGGGACGCGGCCTTTGCGTTCAACGGGGCCGAGATCGGTGTGAGTTCGGATGTACTCCCGGCGCCTTCCCCCGGGGAGTACTACTGGAAGGATCTGATCGGTTTGCGCGCGGAGCGCATGGACGGGGCATTGCTGGGGCAGGTCGAGTCGCTGCTCGAGACCGGCGCGCATGATGTTCTGGTGATCAAGGGAGAACGGGGCGAGGTGTTGGTGCCGTTTGTCGACGCGGTGGTGAAGGAAGTCGACATCGTCGCTGGCCGGCTGGTGGCGGACTGGGATCCGGACTACTGAGGGCATGACGGTGTGGGTCGCGGTGGTCAGCATTTTCCCGGAGATGTTCAGGGCGCTGACCGAGCAGGGTGTGGTAGCGCGGGCGATGGCCAGCGGTCTGCTCGACATGGTCATCGAGAACCCGCGCGATTACGCCAAAGACCGCCATCGCACCGTCGACGACCGTCCTTACGGGGGTGGTCCAGGCATGGTAATGAAGGTGGCGCCGATGTTGGCTGCGATAGATGCAGCGCGCGCGGCGGCGCCGACCCGGGCAAAGGTCGTGTATTTGTCGCCGCAAGGTCGGGTGTTCGACCAGCGGCGGGCGGAGAGTCTGGCTCGGGAACCCGCTCTGATACTGATTGCGGGGCGTTATGAAGGCATCGATGAGCGTATTGTCCGAGCGTGCATCGACGAAGAGATCTCGATCGGAGATTTCGTGCTGACCGGGGGAGAATTGCCCGCGATGGTGGTGCTCGATGCGGTCGCGAGGCACTTGCCGGGGACGCTCGGCAACGCCGATTCGGCGGATGCCGAGTCGCATCGGGGCGGCGTGTTGGATTGTCCGCATTTCACCCGGCCGGAGGTGGTCATGGGTGAGAGCGTGCCGGCGGTGTTGCTGGGTGGAGACCACGCGGCAATCGAGCGTTACCGGCTGGCAACGGCGCTTGCCCGGACTTACGAGCGGCGCCCCGATCTGTTGACGGGCAGGGCACTTGCGGCCGACGAACGAGCGGCCCTGGAAGCGTATTTCGCGGACCCCGAAATGGGCCGCTTTGGCGAAGCAAAGGAACAGGCGGAGTAGCAAAAGATGCGTAGAAACAAAGTGATCGAAATGCTCGAAAACGAGCAGCTGAAGTCCGATGTGCCCGAGTTTGCGCCGGGCGACACCGTGATCGTCCAGGTGCGCGTCGCCGAAGGCGAGCGGGAACGGACACAGGCCTTCGAGGGCGTCGTGATCGCGAAGCGCAACCGTGGTCTGAACTCGTCGTTCACTGTGCGGAAGATCTCGCACGGCGTTGGCGTGGAGCGTGTTTTTCAGACCCACAGCAAGGGCATTGCCAGCATCGAGGTGAAGCGTCGCGGCGACGTCCGTCAGGCGAAGCTCTACTACCTGCGGGGCTTGTCGGGTCGCAAGGCACGCATCAAAGAGAAGGTCTGAGGCGAGCGCGGCAGCCTCGGCCGCCGCGCTACGAAAAGAAATCCAGCTTGCCAGGCTGTTTGGGGAGGGGGGCGCCTGGCAAGCTGGGCGGTATCGGTTGTCCGGTACCGAAGCGCGAAAGTGGAGGGGGAGAGACGACCATCACTTTCGCTTGTTGCCGTTGCGCCCGAGGGGACAGCTCGCACGTCACCGGCTGCATGAGATAGTGCAGGTTGCGTGCCAGCACCACTGCTCTCAATCGAGCCGCGCTATTTTTTCATAGAACTATCATCGAGTTATTGTTATAACCTCGACTCCATCGAGCGCAGATTCCGCGCGGCGCACCCGGGTACTTTGCGGCGCTTATGGTCACTGAACGCCCAATCACGACAGATGCAAACCCCACGGAGGCGCTCATCGAGCAGTTTCTCGACCATCTGTGGGCGACGCGAGGCTCCAGCGCCAACACCCTCAGCGCCTATCGGCGCGATCTGACCGCGTGGCGCGCTTACCTCGGCCGACCCATCGAATCGGCCCGCCCCGCCGATGTGCTGGGGTATCTCGGACACCGCCAGGAGGCCGGCTTCAAGGCGCGCTCGACGGCGCGTCTCCTATCGTGCCTGCGTGGCTGCTACCGGTTTCTGCACGAGCGGGGCCTCGTCGATGTCGATCCCACCGCCAAGCTCATGCATCCCAAGCTCGGCCGTTCCATCCCCCGAAGCCTGTCCGAATCCGAGGTCGAGGCGCTCCTG
>JBFKCZ010000180.1:0-5966 GCA_041620035.1 Pseudomonadales bacterium | reverse complement strand
GCGAACGCGAGCGGGTACTCGCGCGCGGCCAACGCGCCCGGCTGTCGATTCACAAGGACGGGCCGTGGGTCATCGACGTCGTCAAGACCCTCGGTCTCGCGGCACAACGCGGCGCATTCGTCGAGTCGTGCTGACGCACTCCAGCGTGCGTGGCAGGCACGCCAAAGCGAGCCGCGCAGTGGTAGCCTTACGCCCATGTTCACCTACCTCGACCCCGACGTCCGCAAGCGCCTGATCGGCCAAGGTCACTTGAAGCGGATCGATGCCACCGGCGCCGAACTGGACCCGGCCGCCGCGCCGCCCCAGGGTGCGCACGCGATCAACATTCTCGGGCCGATCCCGCTGCCGATCCGTCTCGGAGAACTCGACACCACCGTCCGATGGTATGCGTGCGTTCGATCCACCGAGCTCGGCAAGGTCGAAGATCTCGCTCAGGAGCTGCGCGTGCGCGGCGGACAGGGTCTGTTCTCGCTGCTCGCCTCCTCGATCGCCGTCAACAGCGTGCTCATCTGCGGCGAGCCCAGCAAAGCCTCGAAGCCCCTCGTTCGCGTGCACTCCTCGTGCCTCACGGGCGATGTGTTCGGCTCCCAGCGCTGCGAATGCGGCCCGCAGCTCTCGGCTGCCCTGGCGCGCATCAGCTCGGATCCTGCGGGCGGCGTACTCGTGTACATGGCGGGTCACGAAGGTCGTGGCATCGGCCTCTGGGCGAAGGCCGCGACTTACCTGCTGCAGGATGCGGGCGAAGACACCTACCAGGCCAACAAGAGCCTCGGGCTGCCGGACGATTCGCGCGACTTCTCCGATGCAGGGGCGCTGATCCGGTATTTTCTGGGTGACCAGCCGATCCGATTGCTCACCAACAACCCGAAGAAGGTGAGCGACCTCGCCGCGATGGGTGTACGCGACATCACCCCGGTGAAGCACGTGACCGGTGTCGGCACGTTCAACCGCCGCTACCTCAACGCCAAACGCGCCTGGGGCCACCAGTTGGATGAAGACGACCTGAGCTGAAGCGAAGGATCGTCCGGATCAGCCCTTCGCCTCACACCGATTCACGCGGCCCAGCACTTTCGAATCCCGACCCATGACCTGTGCTGCAGTCGCATCGAGGTCGGCGGGTGCGAGTGGCCGGCGCAACTCACTGAGCGCACGCATCACGTTGTCGAGGCTGGCACCTTGTGCGGTTGCCTCACGGATTTCGGCGTCGAGTTCGTGCAGCACGAGCACGGCTCGCGCCGTGTTGGGTCCCTTCGAACGATCGGTGTGAATGCAACTCGGCGCGGCTTCACTCCACTGCCGCAGCTGGTCCAGCGCGAGATCCCGTCGCCGTTTGCTGATCGTACCGCTGCGAAACAGTATCTCGAGGGCGTAGAACTCCGCCAGGCCTTCCACGAACCAGTCGCCGCCATCGCGGCCCGACAATCGACTGCCGACGTGCACCAGCTCGTGCACGATCGTGCTCGTGCCATTCTGGCTGATGAACGGTCGATCGCCGTGCACGTAGAGTGATGCCTCGCCCGAGAGGCCGCCGCGCCAGGTGCCTTCGCGCGCCGACACGATGAGGAAACGCTCGGGGAAGTCGGGCAGCACTTCCACCAGCAGCGGCAGGTTCCAGTTCAGGAAGGCGAGCATGTCGTTGTGCCGCAACCCCTGCCCCGACGGCCCCGCGACCATGACGTATCGACCGGCGATGTCCTCGCGCCGCGAGGCAATGCGCCCCGCGACGATCCAACCCGTGGGTCGATCGAACGACCGGTCGGGATCGTCGAAGGCGATCGGTTCGCGGTGTCGGCCGTAGCGGCTCTGGAACAACCAGCCTTCGGGACCGCTGAACGCGAGCGATGCGCGCGCACGCGCGCCACGCACTGCCCGCGCCGCAACCGGCGGCACCAGTTTGTCCGCCTTGAGCAGCGCCCAATGCGGCGTCATGCGCGCATCGAATCCACCGTTGCCGCGACGATGGTCGACGACATGCTTGAACTGGAGCGTGCCGCCATTGCGGGGTACGCGCCACACGATACGTCCGCTCTCGGCGGTCAGCTCGCCATCGGCCTCGAAGTCGCGGTAGCGCGTGGGCGGTGCGGTGAAAGTGAGTTCGCGCAGAAGACGACGAGGCTGTCGCACTTCGACAGCGACCGTGGCCATGCCCGATGCCGGGTCAAAGTCAGCCGAATAGCGTACTTCGTAGGTGCGCTCCGCTGCGGCCGCGAGCGAACTCACCACAAACGATAGAAGCATCGCGATCCATGGCCATCTCATAGGGTAACCCTTGTGCAAGGGCGCCAATGTTGCGGATTCGGCGGTCGAGGGCAAGGACCGTCGTCAGTGGGTGATGGCCCCATCGCGACGTTCGATCTCCGCTTTGAGATGCGCGAGTGTCGTGCGTGCGTTGGCACATTCGAAACGTGATGCCGCGAGACGTCGGTCGCGATCCGCCAGCGCTTCCTTGAGGCGTGCGACCTCCGTCTCGAGTTCGGCGATGCGAAGTCGTGTGGCATCGAGTCGCTCCGCGCCCTCACTCAGCCTGCCGTTCGCTTCGCGTGCGTGCGCGAGCTGGTCGTTCAGCACGTCCAGCCACTTGCCTTGCCGATCCCGCTCGCGCTCCACCGCGGCCAGCCGTTTACGCGCTTCGGCGAGATTCTCCTCAAGTTCGGCGATGCGGGCGCGAACGATCTCGTCGTCCACCGCCTGATCGGCGAGCGCGCGGCTGTGCTCGTCGAGAATCACCAGACGCTCGTCGTGTTCGGTACTGTCTTTACCGCGCGCAAGCGAGCGCAACATGGCGATCTCGCTGGTGAGGCGATTGATGCTGCGATCGCGGTCGCGAATCTGCTGATCCCGCTCGCTGTGCAGCTTCGTGAGAGCGTCGACCTTCTGCTCCCACTCGATCACCTCCATCTTCAGGCGAGTGACGGCGAGTTCGCGGTTGCGCAGACTGGTTTCGAGCTGGGGCAAGCGGGCCTTTGCCTCGTAGATCTGGCGTTTGAAATCGTCCTGATGGCGGCGGTACAGCCCACCCTTCCAGGCCGCGCCCGCATACACGCCGATCGCTGCTGCCGCGAGGATGGCCGCCAGTCTGATCAGCGTTTCCGTATACGCAAACGCGGGTCGATCGGTTTCGAAGCCGTCGCCGTTCCAGTCACCGAACCAGTCGAACAGCGCGCCGGCGATGCGTTCGGACAACCAGGCATCCATCGCGGCTGCATAGGCACCGGGCTCGGCGGTCAGGGACAACCAGCCGAGTGTCACGAGCATCGACAGCGCGAGAATGAGCGCCGGTATGCGCGACGTGGAAATCGTCTTCACCAGTTTGCGCGCTACTTGAAGGAGCGATTGTGACCGGAGCCCCCCGGAAACTCCGGTACGACGCTCTCAATTCGAACGACGCCCGCGGATCCACCATTCCCGACGCTGGTGACTCCAGATCGACCCCGTCACAGCCCGGCTGTGACTCGCGACACGCCGCGATCGAGCATGCCGCGAGCCCGGCGCACGACTTCGTCCGGCGCGAACGGCTTGGTCATGAGTTCCACGTCCTCGGGAATGCGGTCGCCGAGTACCTCGCGCGAATACCCGGACAGGAACAGCACCGGCAGATCGGGCTGTTTGGCCCTCAACTGATCGGCGAGTTCGCCACCATTGGTCAGCGGCATCACGACGTCGCTGATCAGAATGTCGTAGCGACCGCCCTTGAACGCCCGCATCGCCTCGTTGCCGTCGCCCGCCGCGACGACGTCGAAGCCCGCACGCGTCAGACTGCGCGCCAGCAGTTCACGAATGCGCGGCTCGTCCTCCACGAGCAGCACACGCCCGGACCCGCGTGCCGGCGTGTGGACCACAGTGGGCTTGGCGCTCGTGGGGGGACGTTCCTGCGACGGCAGCAGGATCGTGAACGTGGAGCCGCGGCCGACTGTGCTGTCGACCTCGATCGTCCCGCCCGCCTGCCGCACGATGCCATAGCAGGTCGACAGCCCCAATCCCGTGCCCTGCCCCACCTGTTTCGTGGTGAAGAACGGTTCGAAGACGTGGAGCATCACCGCTTCGGGCATGCCGGCGCCCGAATCTTCGACCTGAATCACGACCTGCTCCGCGTCGTCATCTGCGCGCTGGCGCGCCAGCCTGATCCACAGATCGCCGCCCTCGGGCATCGCGTCGCGCGCGTTGATGACCAGATTGACCAGCACTTGCTGCAGCTGCACCGGGTCGATGAAGACCCCATGCGCACGTTCTGGGAGTGACATGTGGAGTCGCACGTCGTTGCCGAGCAGTCGCGCGACGAGTTTTTCATTTTCCCGCAACAGATCGCCCGCGTCGATCAGAGACGGCGCGGCGACATCCTGTCTCGCATAGGTCAACAGTTGCCGCGTCAATGCCGACGCACTGGTGACCGCCTGCTCGATTTCGTCCAGATCACCGCGAATGGGATGTTCGTCACCGAGACTGTCCTTCATCAGCGACGCATAGCCAGAGATGACGGTGAGCAGGTTGTTGAAGTCGTGAGCCACGCCGCCAGCCAACCGGCCGACCGCTTCGAGCTTTTGCGATTGGCGCAGTCGCGATTCCAACGCGATCCGTTCACTGATGTCCTGCACTACCGCGATGAAGTACATCGGCGTGCCACTCGCATCGCGCCGCAACGAAACCACGATGTGCGCCCAGACGATCGTGCCATTCGGCCGGACGTAGCGCTTCTCCCAGTGGTCGACCTGCGCCTTGCCTTCGAGCATGCGCATGACGCGCACCTGATCCCGCTCGGCGTCCTCGGGGTGCGACAGCTCGAGCGCCCGGGTGCCCAGCAGCGACGGCAGCTTTCGATCGACGATGGCGGCCATGCGCTCGTTTGCGAACAGAATCGTGCCGTCGAAGTCGGTGTGCAGGATGCCGACACCGGCGAGTTCGAAAGTGGACCGAAAACGATCCTCACTCGCCTGCAACTCCGCGTGCACGGCGTCGTTGCGAACCACGTAGCTGACCAGCGCCTGTCGCATCCGGCCGAGCGCCGCCCCCAGGTCAGAAACTTCGGCGAGCTGCGACGCCGGCGCCGGCTCGGCTTCGAGATCGAGATTTCCAATGCGCTGGCTCTGCCGAACGATCTGCTCGATCGGTCGCGATACCCCGCTCGCGATCCAATGTGCGAGCAGGCCGGCCAGGACCAGGGCCAGCGCCGTCAGCCAGATGAGGTGTTCCGGACTGTGACTGGCGACCACCAGGAGTTCGTTCTCGGGAATCGCGACGCCGACCCACAACTTGGGTGCCCCGTCCAGCTCGAACGGCCGGAAACTGCCCCACCACGCATCGCCATCGACAGCGTAGGAAAAGGATTCGACCTCGGCATCGCGGCGTGCACGCCACTGCGACGACCAGGCGGCAAGTGCCGGGCCACCCACCGTCTCCAGCGGTTTAAGGAGCGCCCCGCGCTGCTGCGCTGGTCCAGCGAACGCGTCACCGTGCGGTAGTCCGAGCAGCGCTCCTTCGTCGGTGACGATGAAGACCTTGCTGCCCGGCGTGGGTCGGCGCGCCTGGGTGAATCGCGACAACTCTTCGAGACGCAGGTCGAAGGCGACGATCGCGATCCGCCCGTCGGGGGTTCGCACCGCGCCCGACGCGGATATGCCGGGGGTCTTGGAGGTAAACAGCTCATAGATGTTGCTCCATGCTACCCGCTCGGGGTGATCCACTGCGACGGCTTCGATCGCCTGAAGGCGGCCCAGTGCGGCACGATGCCAGGCGCGCTGGCGCGGATCGTAGCCCGGCAACTCGCGATCGAATTGCGCCAAGACCTGACTCCCGGTTGCCTCCCAGATCGTCCAACGACTGGTTTCACCCCAACGGCCGGGGTGAAACTCGCGCGTGAAGTATTGGGGCGCGTCCGGTGTCACCGCCGGCAGCCCAGCCTGGCCCGCCAGCAGCGGCGAGGAGACGACGCTGTCGTCGTAACGCATCAGCAGCCACTGGTAGCCCGCTTC
>JBFKCZ010000179.1:0-5972 GCA_041620035.1 Pseudomonadales bacterium | reverse complement strand
TACTTCACTTTCTAGCAGGGAGAGTTCACATGACCATTCGAGCCGTACTCTGGGACTTCGGCGGCGTGCTCACCACGAGTCCGTTCGAAGCCTTCAATCGCTTCGAACAGGCAAACGGCATTCCGAGGGATTTCATCCGCACCGTCAACGCAACCAATCCGGAAGACAATGCCTGGGCAAGGCTCGAATCGAGCCGTATCGATCTCGACGAGTTCGATGCGCAGTTCCAGCGTGAGAGCGCCGCACTTGGTCATGGGATTCCCGGTCGCGCGGTCGTGGAACTCCTCTCCGGCGATCTGCGGCCGCGCATGGTGGACGCACTCAAGCGATGCAAACGGCGCTACCGTGTCGCCTGCCTCACCAACAACGTGCGTTCGGGGGAAGGTCCAGGCATGGCACGCAGCAGCGAGCGGGCGGCGGCCATGCAGACCGTGATGGACCTCTTCGACTTCGTACTCGAGTCGAGCAAAGAAGGTATCCGCAAGCCGAACCCGGAATTTTACCTGCGCGCCTGCACGGCGTTGTCGATCGAGCCCGACCAGGCCGTGTACCTCGACGACCTCGGCATCAACTTGAAGCCGGCCAAGGCCCTGGGCATGACGACCATCAAGGTGGTGAGCGAAGCGCAAGCCCTGAAGGATCTCGCCGCCGCGGTGGATCTGAGCTGACGGGTCTGCTCAGAGCAGGCTCCGCAGCCGTGTGGCTGCGGCTTCGGGTGTCAGATCGCGTTGGGCTTCGGCGAGCATCTCGAACCCCACCATGAACTTGCGGACCGTGGCCGAGCGCAACAGCGGCGGATAGACATGCGCGTGCAGTTGCCAGTGACGGCCCTGATCACGGCCGCGTCCATGCCAGCCCATCGAGTACGGAAAAGATACGCCGAACAGTCGATCCATGGCAGGCAGCACCCGATGCAACAGCTGCGACAAGCCTTCCCTTCCCGGCGCCGACAGATCTTCGAAGCCGCTGCATCGTCGCCTCGGCAGCAGCAACAGTTCGAACGGCCACGCCGCCCAGAACGGAACCACGGCAAGCCACTCGGCGTTCTCGAACACGACACGTTCCGCCCGCTGAACTTCCGATTGCGCGTAGTCGAGCAGAAGCGAACCGCCGTGTGCGGCGGCATAGTCGCGTTGGCTTGTATCCTCTCGCAGGGGCAGGGTCGGCACCACCGACGTGGCCCAGATCTGACCGTGCGGGTGTTCGCTCGAGCAACCCATCATCTGGCCCTTGTTCTCGAAGATCTGTACCCAGGGGTGGTCGGCCCCCAACGCCGCCGACTCCTGTGCCCAGACATCCACCACGCGCCCAATCTCCGGCGCACTCAAGGTCGCCAATGTCGCATCGTGGCGCGCCGAGTAGCAGATCACACGGCATCGGCCGTGCACGACGTCGCGCCGGAACAGGGGCGTATCGAGTGTTTCACCCGCGGTCGCATCCAGCGCTGGAAAGTCGTTGTCGAAGACGAACACATCGGCATAGTCGGGATTGGTGACGCCAGACGATCGCGTGTTGCGTGGACAGAGGTAGCAGTCGGCCTGCCACGGCTGGGTTGAATCGACAACGGCCTGCTGTGCCCCCTGCCACGGCCGGTTCACGCGTCCGGGCGAAACGATCACCCACTCGCCGGTGAGCGGATTGAAGCGCCGCTCAGCCATGGGTCTGCCGCACACCGCCCGTCGATCGGGCAACGAACGATTTCAGCGGCGCCCCATCAGGGGGTGCGTAATCGCGGCCGACCGCGTCGCGCACCAGGGCCGTACGGCCGCGTTCGATCAGCGCGACCACCGATCCGCCGAATCCTGCACCCGTCATGCGGGCACCGAGACAGTCTGGGTGTGCGTTCAACAGATCGACCAGCGAATCGAGCTCGGTACACGACACTTCGAAGTCCTCCGCCAGAGATACATGGCTGTCGCGGAACAGGCGTCCGAGGGTCGACCAGTCGCGTGCGCCGAGCGCACTCACGAAAGTTTCGACCCTGTGCTGTTCGGACACGACATGGCGGAGCCGTCTGGCCGCCACGGGATCGAGCTCCTGCAGGATCGCCCGATCGAGCGAAACACCCGCCAGCGCTGCGCGACCGATGCCGAAGACGCGCGCGGCCCGCCCGGTCTCTTCCAGGCGCTCGTTGTAGGCAGAATGCGCCAACGCCCGGCGCTTGCCGCTGTCGATCACCAGAACCTCGGGACCATCGGCCGGCAAGGCGACAGGGCGAGCGACTTCGCTGCGGCAATCGAACAGCAGCGCGGCATCGGCAACGCCCATGGCAATGACCGCCTGATCCATGAGACCACACTCGACACCGACGAATTCGTGCTCGATGCGCTGGGCAGCCTTGGCGAGCTGCAGGGGTGTCATGCGCGCACCGAGTGTTGCGCCCAATCCGGCGAGTAACGCAACCGAGAGACTCGCCGAACTCGACAGACCGCTGCCGGGAATGTCGCCACTCACCAGGATGTCGACACCCCGCCCGTCGATCAGCCCAGCCATACCGGTCATGGCCCCGACCACGAAGCGACCCCAGTGACCTCGGGGGAGCGACGGCGACACGTCAGCCTCGAATTCGACGGGGTCGGCGACGTCGAGGCTTGCGGCTCGCACCCGCGGCGTGCCGCCGATGGCGATCGCCACCTCGGTACCGAACTGGATCGGCATTGGCAGCACGCAGCCGCCGCAGTAGTCGATGTGTTCACCGATCAGATTGACGCGCCCCGGCGCCCAGAAGATCGCGGGCTCGCTGCCGTAGCGCGCTAGAAACTCTTCGCGCAGGGTCACGGGAACAACTCCGTTCGGCGCGCTTCGAGCACTGACGCGACGTCGTGCGATGACGGGATCGAATCGGACGCCCCCGGCTTCGTGACGGCGAGCGCACCCGCGACCGACGCCGCCGCCAATGCATCCAGCATGGTGTCGCGACGAATGACGCCCGCGAGCAGATAACCGATGAAGGCATCGCCGGCTGCCGTCGCATCGACCGTTTCGACCGAGAGCGCCTTGAGCGCGATCCGTTCGGCGCCGCAGCCGTAATGCAGGCCCGATTCGCCGCAGGTGACCACCACGTGCTGAAGCGGGCATCTGCGAGTCAACGCGTTCAATGCCGCGGCCGGCGACGTCTCGCCGGCAAGCGCGGCCGCTTCGATCTCGTTGACGATCAGGAGTCTCACAGAGCCGAGATCGTAGTGCTGCTCGCGACCATCGCAGGGTGCCACATTGAAGGCCACCTGCACGCCGCGCCGCGCGGCCGCATCGAGCACAAGGGGCAGATCGTTGATCTCGTTCTGCAGCAGCAGCCAACCATCAGGCCCGACCGCCGCGATGGCACGATCGATGTCGGCGGACTCGATGAGCCTGTTGGCGCCGCCGACGATGACGATGGCATTCGCGCCGTGGTCGTCGACTTGAATGACGGCATGTCCGCTCGGAGACCTATCCGTTCTGCGGACGCCGCCGACATCCACACCCGCATCACTCAGCGTCGCGATGAGATCGTCGCCATCTGGGCCGACACAACCCACGTGCGCGGTAATCACGCCGGCCCGCGCGGCAGCGAGCGACTGGTTCAGCCCCTTGCCACCCATGAACCGGCCGTAGCCACGCGCCGCGACGGTTTCTCCGGCCCGCGTCACCGCGGCAACGCGATAGACGTTGTCGATGCAGAGGGAGCCCAGATTGACGAGTTGCGCCACGTGACCCGGTTACTGACTACGGAACGGCAGCGAGGCGCGGGTGCACCGCGGGTGCGCGACCCTCGAACGCCGGCAGCCAGCGCCGATGCGCCGCCATCAGCTCCCGTGTCAGCGCGCGGATGTCGTCGAGCGTGCACACGGCGCCGGTCAGCGGGTCCATGGCCATTGCCTGGAACACGAGTTCGGGATCGCTTTCGAGTGCCGCACGTACCGCGAGCCGCTGCACGTTGATCTGCGTGAGATTGATCGCTGCGAGGTGATCTGGCAGATCGCCGACCGGCAACGCTTCGATCCCGGCGGGCGTGACCCGACATGGCACCTCGACGCAGGCGTCCGACGGCAAGTTACGGATGCGGCCCTCGTTGATCACGTTGCCGTAGATGATGGTTTCGTCACCGCCCGCGAGCGCGTTCACGATGAGGCTCCCGTACTCGTGGCTGCGTTCGAGTGAGATCGGTTGACTGCCATCGGCCATCGCTTCCATGACGGCGCGCCAGTCCGGACGATTGTAGAGTTCCTTGATGAAACCGGACCCGCCGTTCCAGCTGCCGCCAGGACAGTAGGCTGCGACGAGTTCGGCCCGCTTTCGGAACCAAGGCGAGTATTCGGAGTTGTGGCCGCTCGCCTCGGTGACCGGGTAGCCGAAGTGTTTGATGTACTCCATGCGCGATGTGTCACGCTTCCACAGCGTGGGATCGACCGCCAGTTGCCGAATTCGAGGCAGCAGATCGTTGCTGCCGTGCATGAACCGCAACAGCCACGCCTGATGATTGAGCCCGGCACACAAGTAGTCGACCTCGGCGATCGGCACATCGAGCCGCTTCGCCCACTGGGCGGTGGTGTGCTGCACGGAATGGCAGAGCCCAACGAGGCGGATGCCCGGCACGGCGCGCGCCATGCCCCAGCACAGCATCGCCATGGGGTTGGTGTAGTTGAGCACCCACGCCGTCGGACAGTACTTCATGACGTCGCGGCCGATCGCCACGACTTCAGGCAGCGTACGCAGGCAGCGCATGATGCCGCCCGGCGTCAGCGTGTCGCCGATCGCCTGATCGACTCCGTAACCGCGCGGAATGTCGATCTCAGCTTCGATCGCTTCGTAGCCGCCGACGAGAATGCTGATGATCACGGCCGAAGCGCCTTCCAGGGCGGCGGCATCGCGTTCGTGGTGCAAGGAGAACGATGCACCGCCATAGCCACCGTCGCGCTTGATCCGCTCGACGATGCGCCCCGCGTACTCGAGCCGCTCGGCGTCGACGTCGACCAGCGCAAAGTGCGTATCCGCCAGCGACGCGTGCGTCAATATGTCTGCGGTGAGCCGGCTCGAGAAGACCAGGCTCCCCGCACCGATGATGGTCACTTTTCGCATGAACGACTCCGGGGACCAGTTCGAAACGATGGCTTCGCGGCATGATAGCCGACCCGACAGGCGCCCCGGAGATGTGTGTGCCATAGGTGATTCTGAGATAGCTTCTCACCGACGACGGAAAAGCGGGGAACCCCTGGATATGCCAGAGCAGGAATCGGGCGACGCTGCAATCGAAGCGGTGGCGGGTTTGTACCACGCCTGGATCACCGGACTCATACTCACGCTCCTCAATCGACGCGACGCGCAAGTCGCCGAAGCGTTCGTCTTTCAGCTGTTCCGCCGGCAGCACCTCGAGAAGTTCCTGCCCGGGCTCGACAAACTCGGATTGAGCGGCGCGCCACATGCCGTCGCAGCCGCGAAGTACCACTACTTCTCGAACCAGCTGGGCGGCGTGTCGGTCGAGTACCTGGAAGAGTCCGCCACGAAGGCCTGGGTCCGGTATCCGCCGCCGCGGTGGATCTGGATGGGGACGGCGATCTGCGCAATTCCTCCGGCCGTCAATCGGGCGATGCTGCGCGGCTGGCATGCCCACAATGGCGTCAGCCTCGGCAACCCGCGGCTCGGCTTCGTGTGTACGGGCACCACGGTCGACGGCCAGCCCGGCCTCGAGGGTTACTACCAGCAGTTCCCGGATCCCCTGGCAGAAGAGGAGCGCCTGCGCTTCCGCCCCTCGGAATCCTGTCCCTACATCGATCGCGCGGCGTTGCCCAGGCTCGACACCGACACGTGGCCCGAGGTACGCAAGGCCAAGGCATACCGGAACTATGCGATGGAGTACCTGCGCAATGGGCTACCGGTGCTCGCAGAGATGCTGGGTCCGGAGGAAGCGCGATTCCTGGGACGCATCAGCGCTCTTCACATCGGCATGCACGGGCATCGCGACGCAGCACGACTCATCGACGCCGCAGGCGACG
>JBFKCZ010000178.1:0-5979 GCA_041620035.1 Pseudomonadales bacterium | reverse complement strand
GTGAGTTTCAAGTACGACCGCGACCGCGACGTCTATGTCCTGCACCGCTTCGATACCTGGGAACTGGACGGCAGCGGCCGTTGGTCACGCAAGGCGGGCCCGATTACCGGGTTCGGCTCCTTCTTCGCCGGGTCGATGGACTACGACTACGGCCGCGGGCGGATGCTGATCTACACCAATAGCGTCACGCTCGGCGGCGGCCGGCTGTGGGAGTGGAGCGGCAGCACGTGGGAGCTGAAGTCGAGTTTGATCGCGGTCAGCCACCCGACCGTCGCTTACGACCGCGGCCGCAACCGCACCGCCATCGCCGGCGGCGAAATGGGCGGCTTCTCGCCGCAGCATGATGTGTCGGAGTGGCGTTATTTCCCGAACGATCCGACCTGTGCGCTCGGCCCACCCTGATCCTTGGCTTGGCGTTGCCAGTCAGCGCAGCAGCGCTCCAATCGCTCTCAGATCGATCCCGGCTAGCAACCCATCGACACGCGCCGGATCGGCCGTGACGTGAATCGACACCGCCCGCGGCACCGACGGCGATGCATCGCCACGGCGCACGAGTTCGACACCTCCTGCCGCGCGGGCTCGCCAGGTGCCCAACAGCACCAGAACATGGCCGCGTGTCACGCCCCCGCTGGTCACCTGCCAGGCAAACGCATCATCGGCGCCCGCGGGCGGTGCAATGCGTTGCATCGCGGCGTCGGACGCGACGAGCGAATTCACCGCGACGTGAGCCGACATTTCGACATCCTGCATCGTGGCCGCCGCAAGTCGTTCTGCCTGCGCATCGAAGTTGCTTTCGTTGAGTAATGCCTCGAACTGCTTCGCAACGATCTCGATTTCGCGGTTGATCTCGTCGATGCGCGCCTGATCGCCGCGCTCGGCGGCCGCGGCGAGTTCGCTGCCCAATTCCTGGTTGCGCGCCATCAACGCATCGATACGCGGCTGATTGGCGGCTTGTGTCGCCCGTACTTCGGCGCCGATCGCCTGCTCGGCCGCCTCGCGCTCTTCCACGTTGTCGGTGCGGTTGTAGGTGCGCGTGATGCCGTATGACCACGGTGTGGACTCGTCGTCCATACAGGTGCTTTGCCGCACACTGACTTCTTCGTAACCGCCGATGATCCACCCGTTCGGCGCGAGCGGCAGCGCCGCCTTCGCAGCTTCGAGTACGCGCGTCATCGTCGAACGTTCATCCGCGGTCGTATCTCGGTAGCCCTTGACGCATTCCGCGTCGGCACTCGCCCGAGCGGCAAACAACAGGGTGATGAGGAACCAGAGCACCGTGACGGGTTTCATTGCCATCGCCGCCTACTCAGATGGATCGAGGTGGAGCCCCGCGCAAAGCGTACGCCTCGGGGGCCTTGTAACGCACCTCGTTTGGAGTCTTGTCGAAGCTCGATCGAAGGGGGAGCGGGGTAGTCCCGACGGATGTCGAGAAAGCCATCTGAGCAACTGTGGGAGCGCCCTTGGGCGCGAAAGGATTCAAGGGAATCAATGAGTTATTCGCGGGCAAGTCGCTCCGCCGCTTGCGGGCGAGCCCCGTTCCCACGATGACTCCGTCGGCTTCTTAGCCTTCCCGGAAAGCCCACGCACCCGAATTCTTCGAGCAGGCCTGCAGCTTGGTCGGCTTCGCGCGCTTGCCGTCTGTGCGCAGCTCGAACTGACGACAGCCGCCCGCGAGGTCGCTCACCGGCTTCACCTGATAGCTGAATCCGGTGGCGGGGTTCGTCCAACGTATGGACTGCCCGGTGCGCGCCAGCTCCAGCGAGTGACCGATGCACGCCCGATCGCGCTCGTCGATGCGGTCGCCGATCTTTGCGCCGATCAGACCACCGAGGACTGCACCGACGAGCACGCCGACCGTGCGGTTTTCCGGCTTCGCGACTTTCCCGCCGATGACGCCGCCGGTGACCGCACCGGCAACCGCCAGGATCTCGTCGGTGTTGCAGCGCCCCCCGAGAATTCCGTAGTCGTGGCGCCACTCGTGCCCGGTGTACCCGACGTAAAAGGCTTCGTTCTTGGCACGGTAACCGTGCGCCGGCGCCCATGGCGGCGGCGCGGCCAGAGCCTCCAGGGCGAAGGACAGCCCAGCCAGCGTGCTGAGGACGATTGAGAAGTTGCGTCCGAAACGCATCGGAGCCTCCTGAAGGTATGCAATCGCGCGTACTCTAGTTGAACGCAACGGACAGCGCAGCCCGGCCGACCATCACGGCGAGCGCGATCGACGAGACGAGGTACAGCACGAACCGCGTGGGAACGTGATTCACCGTGCAGTGCACGACACTGTGCAGCACGCGAAAGCCGACGAAGGTCCACGCCGCGGCGAGATGCATGCCATCCGCCTGCCCCGCCAGCTCGAGATAAAGCACCACGGCGTAGAAGAGCACCGGCAACTCGAAGAGGTTCTTCAGGTTCTCCGACGGATTGTTCACCGCGGTCGGTGAGAGCCGCGCCAGCTCACCGGGTGTGGTGAGTTGCTTCATCGGAATCTCGAGGCTGCGGATGAACGGTATGCGCCGCGCATACATGTAGACCCACACAGCGAACGTGAGACCCATCATCGCGAGGAACGGCGGTGCGAGCGTCATGGATGAACCGTCTTCCATTGGCTCACTCCGCGAACACCACCAGCAGGTCCTTCGCTTCGATCCGCTGGCCGGCCTTCACCAGCACCTCTTGGACCAATCCATCACGCTCCGCGTGGACTCCAGCCTCCATCTTCATCGCTTCGATGGCGAGCAGCACATCGCCGCGCCGCACGCGATCGCCGGCATGCACGCTCACGGTCGAGACCATGCCTGGCATCGGTGCACCCACGTGCAACGCATTGCCCGCCTCCGCCTTCGCGGCAGCGGCGCGCTCCGGCGCGAGCGCCTTGTCGGCCACGTTCACCGCGCGCGGATGACCGTTCACTTCGTAGAAGACCGTACGTGTGCCATCGTCGTGGGGTTCGGAGAGCGCTACGAAGCGCACGATCGCCGTGTTGCCCGGCCCGGTTTCCACGGCGATTTCCTGACCCGGCGTCATACCGTAGAAGTAGGTGCTGCTCGGTAACAGGCTCACGTTGCCGAACCGGGCACGGAATGTCTCGAAATCGAGGAACACCTTCGGATACATGAGGTAGGAGGCGAACTCGTCGTCGTCGATCGGCCGCGTGAGCTGCTTTTCCACCTGCGCGCGACGCGCGCCGAGATCGATGGGTTGCAGCACCGCACCTGGCCGCACGGTGAGCGGCTCGGCGCCCTTCAGGATCTTCTTCTGCAAAGCCTTGGGGAAGCCACCCTTCGGCTGGCCGATTTCCCCGCGGAACATGGACACGACCGATTCCGGAAAGGCGATGTCGCGCTCGGGATCTTCGAGGTCGGCACGCGTGATGCCGCTCGTCACCATCATGAGCGCCATGTCGCCTACGACTTTCGAGGTGGGCGTCACCTTGACGATGTCGCCGAAGGCATCGTTCACATCCGCATAGGCGCGCGCGACTTCGGCCCAGCGTTCGCCGAGCCCCAGCGCGTTCGCCTGCTCGCGCAGGTTGGTGTACTGGCCACCCGGCATGCCGTGCACGTAAACCTCGGAGGCACCCGCGCGGATATCGCTCTCGAACGCCGCATAACAGGCCCGCACCTGCTCGAAGTAGCGCGACACGACGCGGACGTGCTCGGGATCGAGACCGGTGCTGCGGCCACCGTGGCGCAGCGCTTCCACGATCGAGCCGAGGTTCGGTTGCGAAGTGAGCCCGCTCATGGAGTCGACGGCGGCGTCCACCGCATCGACACCCGCCTCCACCGCCGCGAGAACGCTCGCCGCCGCGATGCCGCTCGTGTCGTGGGTGTGGAAATGAATCGGCAGCGATACTTCCTCGCGCAGCGCCTTCACCAGTGCGTACGCCGCGCGAGGCCGACAGAGCCCCGCCATGTCTTTGATGCCGATGACATGCGCGCCCGCTTTCTCGAGCTCGCGTGCCATGCCTACGTAGTAGGCGAGGTCGTACTTCGTGCAGCCGGGATCGGAGAGATCGCCGGTGTAGCAGATGGCCGCTTCGCAGAGCTTGCCGGTTTCGAGCACGGCATCCATCGCGACCCGCATGTTCTCCACCCAGTTGAGCGAGTCGAACACCCGGAACACATCGACGCCGTTCGCGGCCGCACGCTCGACGAAGTAGCGCACAACGTTGTCGGGATAGTTGGTGTAGCCCACTGCGTTCGCGGAGCGCAGCAGCATCTGGAGCAGAATGTTGGGCACGCGTTCGCGCAGCAGCCGGAGGCGTTCCCAGGGGCACTCACCGAGGAACCGCATCGCCACGTCGAAGGTAGCCCCGCCCCAGCATTCCAGCGAGAAGAGCTCGGGCAGGAGCTTCGCGTACGCCGGCGCAATGGCGAGCATGTCGTGGGTGCGCATGCGCGTTGCCAGCAGCGATTGATGCGCATCGCGCAGTGTCGTGTCGGTCACGAGCACCTGATCGCTCGCCCGCATCCACTCGGCGAAGCGCTTGGGGCCGAGTTCATCGAGCCGCTGCCTGGTACCGGATGGCGGCGTTCGCGTCGCCACCACTGGTGGCCGCGGAATGATGTCGACACCGTGCCGCGGCCGATCCTTCACTTCGGGGTTGCCGTTGACGACCACCTCGCCCACGTAGTGAAGCAGACGATCGACGAGATCGGTCGCCGGCGGCAGCGTGAGGAGCGCAGGCGTATCGTCGAGAAAGCGCGTCGTGTACTCGGATGCCTGGAACTTCTCGTTGCCCATGAGTTGTTCGAGGAAGTCGAGATTGGTGCGCACGCCGCGAATTCGGAATTCGTGGAGCGCACGACGCATGCGGGCGATGGTCTCCTCGGGATTGAGTCCCCAGGCGGTGACCTTGACCAGCAAGGAGTCGTAGTAAGGCGTGATGCGCGCCCCGGTATAGGCCGTGCCGCCATCGAGGCGAATGCCGAAACCGGCGGGGCTGCGATAGGCCGACAGCACACCGTAGTCGGGAATGAAGTTGTTCTCCGGGTCTTCGGTGGTGATGCGGCACTGCATCGCGTAACCGTACGTGCGCAGGACCTCCTGCTTCGGTACGCCGCTCTCCGGTGTGCCGATCGCGGCGCCACCGGCGATCTTGATCTGCGCTTTGACCAGATCGATGCCGGTCACGGTCTCGGTCACCGTGTGCTCCACCTGGATGCGCGGATTCACTTCGATGAAGTAGAAGGCACCGGTATCGACGTCTTCGAGGAATTCCACCGTGCCGGCATTGTCGTAGCCCACCCCCCGGCCGATGGCGAGGGCATAGCCGTAGAGTTCCGCGCGGCGCGCCTCGTCGAGAAACGCGGCGGGGGCGCGCTCCACCACCTTCTGATGGCGACGCTGCACCGTGCAATCGCGCTCGAAGAGGTGCACGAGGTTGCCGTGCCGATCGCCGAGGATCTGCACTTCCACGTGCCGTGCCCGCTTCACGATCTTCTCGAGGTACACCTCGCCGTTGCCGAACGCGGCGGCGGCTTCGCTGCGCGCCGCATTCACCCGATCGACGAGCTCGGCCTCTGTATTCACCATGCGCGTTCCGCGACCGCCGCCGCCCCAGCTCGCCTTGACGATCAGCGGGTAGCCCACCTCTCTACCGAGCGCGACGATCTTCTTGGAATCATCGGGAAGGGCTCCCGTAGCCGGCAGCACTGGCACACCCACCGACACCGCGAGCTCTCGGGACGAAACTTTGTTGCCCAGCGTGCGCATCGCTTCGGGGGACGGCCCCACCCAGATCAGGCCCGCACTGATGCAGGCTTCGGCGAAGTCGGGATTCTCCGACAGGAAGCCGTAACCAGGATGCACCGCCTGACAATCGGCTTCGGCCGCGACGCGCATTAGATCCTCGACATCGAGATACGCCTGCACGGGCGTCTTGCCCTTGCCGAGCAGGTACGCCTCGTCGGCCTTGAAGCGATGCAGCGCGAAGCGGTCTTCCTGGGAAAAGACCGCCACACCGCGGATGCCGAGCTCAGT
>JBFKCZ010000177.1:0-6005 GCA_041620035.1 Pseudomonadales bacterium | reverse complement strand
GTCGGCCCAGGCGGCGGCGAGGTAGAGATCGATGTTCGGCGTGACGATCCATTGAATGGATCCTTCCACACCCCAGCCATCCACCTTGCCGACGTTGTCCACGACGATGCCGCCACCGGTGCCGGCCACGGTCACCTGCAGGTCTTCGTAGGTGTAGAAATAGGCGCTGATGTCGGTGCGCAAGCGATTGTCGGCGAGGTCGGCCTTGTAGCCGACTTCGTAGGACCACGCGGTCTCCGGATCGAAGTCGTCCGGGCGCGCCTCGCCGGGTCCGACCGGGGGCGACGGTACGAGTGGCAGGTGGAAGTCTTCGGTGGTCTGGATGAGGAAGCTCCCGAATCCTCCGGACTTGTAGCCTCGCGTGATACTGCCGTAGAGCAGGGTGTCGTTGTCGGGACGGAAGCGGATCTGCGCCCGTGGCGTGAACGCATCCCAGTCCTTCTTCGACTGCAGCCAGCCGTCGGTAGTGAATCCCAGTGCCCAGGCCGGTCCGAGCTGACTGGCGACCGGGAGCGTGCGCAGCTGGAAGTCCTTTTCGTCGTAGGTGTAGCGCACGCCGATGCTCGCATCTAGCCGGTCCGTGAACGCATACGTGACGTCCGCGTACGCGGCCCAGCCCCAGTAGTCGCCCTTCACCTGATTGCGTTCGACGATGCCGGCGGGGGTCGGTGTGAATACGTAGTTGTAGGCGGCGAAGTAGTCCGAGCAGTTCGAGAAGCCGTAGTACGTGAGGTAGTAGGCGCAATAGACCTCTTCACCCTGGCCTTGGGTGAACAGCGCATCGATGTTCTCCTTGTAGAGCGACACGCCCGCGTACCAGGAGAGCGGGTTGGAACCCTGAGAGACCAGACGCAGCTCGGTCTCGGCGTAGTCGCCTCGCTGATCCTGCTGATAGTCGTTGATGCGGATCGGCGTGCCGTCGAAGTCTTCCGAATAGAAGTAGTCGTGATCCTTGTAGCCGGTGATGGAGGTCAACGTCGCCCAGCCCAGGTCGTGTTCGACCTGCAGTTCCACGCTCAGGATGTCGGCGTCGTCGGCGTCCCCGAGTCCGAGGTCGGAATCGGAGTCGCGCTTGCCGCCGCGCAGTTGCAGCGGCCCGAAGATGGCGTCGAGGGCTTCCCAGCTGTCGCCCTGCTGGGTGGCGCGGTAGATCGAACCGGACTGGTTGCGGTCTTCGTATTCCACCATCAGGTTGACGTCGGTCTTCTCGCCGCGGACGAGCGCCGACAGCCGCACGGCATCCTTGTCGTGGCTGATGAGGTCGTCGTTGGCGCGATTGAACTGATCCTCGACGAAGCCGTCCTCTTCGGAGTGGTAGCCGGCGAGGCGCAGCGCGAAGTTGTCGCTGACGGGGAGATTGATGGCACCTTCGAGCACGGCACGGCCGCGCTCGCCGACGTCGAGTTCCACGTAACCATCCTGGCCGTCGAAATGCGGACGGTTGGTGAACACGC
Source organism: Pseudomonadales bacterium (assembly GCA_041620035.1). Classification (GTDB taxonomy): domain Bacteria; phylum Pseudomonadota; class Gammaproteobacteria; order Pseudomonadales; family Azotimanducaceae; genus SZUA-521. Next base: position 4,551 of record JBFKCZ010000177.1, on the reverse strand, counting down.
TGACGGCACCGCCGATCGCGTTACGTCCGAACAGGAACCCCTGCGGGCCCCGCAGCACTTCCGCCCGCTGGATGTCGTACAGGCTCGTGACCACTGCCCCGTTACGGCCCTGATAGACGTTGTTCTTGAAGAAGCCGATGGATGGATCGCCGCCGACGCCGAAGTCGTTGGTGAGGATGCCGCGCACCTGCAGCGTGTCGATGAAGCTGTCCTGGGAGTTGCCGGTGACGCCGGGTGTGTAGATCGCGAGGTCTTTCACGTCGTTCAAGTTGCGCTCGCGCATGAATTCGCCGCTGAAGGCGGACACCGAGAGCGGTACGTCCTGTACCGATTCCGCGCGCCGCGTTGCGGTCACGAGAATCTCTTCGATCGTCGTTTGTGCCTGCGCCGCGCCGGCACTCATCAGGGTGAGTGCTGAGATGGAGCGCGCGAGCCGGCCGGACTTCGAAAGATCGAACTTCACACAACCCCCTGCGCAGTTTTTGTTGGCCGACTTTGACTAAATCGCAGAACCTTTGCAAACCGTCGTGGGTGGCGTCGACGGCACGGTTCAAAGGGCCAGTCCACCCCCCTCGAGCACCGCACGCATGGGGCCGAGGTGTGCTTCGTATCGGCGCCACCGATCGACGGATCGTGTGTGTGCGGGCTCCCGAACCTGCACCGCACTCGCAGTGGTCACGGCATGGGATAGGCGGTGGAAGTTCAGGCAAGCATCCTCCCATGGCAGACCGAGTGCATCGATCAGACGCCGTGCGTGCGGTTCGACGTCGGTGACGAGATCCTCGTAGGACACGTCGATGATTCGGCCGGGCATACGGCTGCGCCAGATGTCCATCAGACGGTGGTAGCGCAGAAAGTGACGCGCCATCTCACCCTGATCGTAAGAGTGCGGATAGGCGTCTGCGAACAGCTGCTTGAAACTCGCGAAGCACGCATCCATCGGATGCCGCGACAGGTGCACGATGCGAGCTTTGGGCAAGGCCTTGGCGATCAGTGGCAGCAGCAGGAAGTTCGCGGGTAGCTTGTCCACGAACCGCTGCCTCGACCCGCGCTGGGCTCGCGTGGCGTTGAGATACGCCTCGCCGAGGAGGCGCGGCGCGAGTCCGGCCGCGGCCGCGACGATCGGCGCAGAGAACCGTTCGCTGCCCGCCACGTTCGTGAGCCGACGGATCGACAACCGGAACTGTTGCAGTTCGCCGGCCGAGTGCACCATGGAGTGGCTGGTGATGATGCGTTCGACGAGGGTGGTACCGGTGCGTGGTTGACCGACGACGAAGATCGGCGCCTCGTCATCGGCGCCGGGGTCGGTGCGTTCGATCCAGTCCTCCGACAGATGGTGCTCCAGTGCCGTGAAGGTCGCTATTTCCGCCGCTTCGTCGAACCGAACGCGTTCACGGCGCGCACGCGCGCCGCGGTCGAACGCGGCGAATGCGTCGTCCCAGCGTTCGAGATCTTCGTACTCCTTGCCGGCCGCGTAACTCAGGAATGCCATCGCTTGCGGTGCGTTCGATGCCTTCTCGATCAGCGCTTCGAGTTCTTCGATGTGGGACGCATCCGTTGCCTTGCGAATGGTGGCGAGCAGCCAGTGCGCCTGGGGATTCGTCGGCTCGAGCGCGAGCGACTTGCGGATCGAGGTTTCGGCGGCTTCCATGTCGCCCAGGAAGACCTGGGCATTGGCGAGATTGATGTGAAACGGTGCGTGCCGCGGGTTCAATGCCGCCGCACGCGCGTAGTGATCGCGTGCGCTTGCCTGATCACCGAGTAGGGATTGCACAGCACCGATCGAGTCGAGCACGGTGGGATCGTCGGAGCCGATGGTGAGGGCGCGAGCGATCGCCTGGTCGGCCCGATTGGGCTGTCCGGACTGCACGAAGACGCGAGCGAGTTGCGCCCACGCGGCGACATGTCTCGGGTCGAGTTTCGTGACCGAGCCGAACGCGCTGGCCGCGGTCTGTGCGTCACCGCGTTCGGTCGCGATCAACCCCACCAGAAAGTGCCCCTGTACCGAGCGTGGATCGATCGCGAGCGCGCGCCGGCAGCAATTCGCGGCGTCGTCGATGCGACCCGACGTCAGCGCGATGAACCCATCGTGCAGCAGCGTTTCGATGGCCGTAGGCATGCGGGCATGTTCGCAAGGCGACGCGCGCGGTGGCAAGGCGCGGAGACTGTCCCCGGAGCTACGTGCAGAGATCGCGGCGATCGATCGCAAGCCAAGCTCCGGGGATAGTCTCCGAATCCCGCGCAAACGATCCCGAGATAGGTTTTATACTCGTCCGATGGTCGACTCCGATTCCTTGATGACGATCGCCGAGATCGCTGCAACCTTTGCCGGGTTCGCGGCACTCGTGAGTGTGCTGGGCCGGCGCGCGCGCAGCGGCCGGACCATTCACGATCTGCTGCGATTGCGCCTCGTCATCGCGACCAGTCTGATCGTAGTCGTGGCCTCTCTCGTTCCCAGCGCGCTCGCTCGCTTCGATTTGGCGACGGGGCGTATCTGGCAGGTGGCTGCCGGCGTCTTCCTGTTGCTCATCTATGCGGAGGTTGCCGCGTTCATCGCCAACTACAAGCCGGTGCGCGAGCACTTCGAACCCGACCGTGTTGCGCTCGGAGTGACAGCGGTGCTGCAACTCCTGGTGCAGGCTGCGTTGCTCACGGTGTTGTTCGCAGGCGTACCGGGGCTGGACGATGCCCTGTACGTCGCGGCACTCGTCGCCACGCTCTGCACCGCGGCATTCGTCTTCATGCGGCTGGTGGAGTCGACGTTCAGCCAGATCGTGGGTCGCGACTGAGCGACTGTCGGGAGTACAATTCGGGCCCTCGTTGCTTTGGGAGGAGCTATGAGACTTCCAATCATTCTCGCGTTTGCGGTAGTCCTTGCCGCATGCGATCAGTCCAGCCAGACCACCACACCCGCCGCGCCACCGCCCGAGCCCGGTCAGCCGCTGTTCGAGGGTCTCGGCGGCGTGCACATGGCCGTGTCGACGACGAGCGAGCAGGCGCAGAAATACTTCGATCAGGGCCTCGCGCTGGCGTTTGCCTTCAATCACGCCGCTGCCGACCTCGCCTTCACCGAAGCCGCCGCGCACGATCCCAATTGTGCGATGTGCTACTGGGGCAGCGCCCTCGTGCTCGGCCCGAATCTCAACGCGCCGATGGAAGAGGGCAACATTCCCCGTGCCCGCGTGCTTGCGCAGAAGGCGAAGGAACTTGCCGACGCCGGCGGCAATGCGATGGAGCGCGCGTTGACCGCGGCGCTGATCAAACGCTACGGCGAAGGTGAGCGCGCCGCGCTCGATGCGGCTTATGCGGATGCCATGCGCGGTGTTGCCGCCGAGTTCCACAATGACGACGACGTCGTGACTCTCACCGCGGAAGCGCTCATGGACATGCATCCGTGGGACTTCTGGCTGCCGGATGGCACGCCGCGTGAGTGGACGCCCGAAGTGGTCGAAACCATCGAGCGCGCACTGGCACTCAATCCCGATCACGTCGGCGCGATCCATCTGTACATTCACGCTGTCGAGCAGTCGAACGATGCGAACCGGGCAGCCCGCTACGCCGATCGCCTCGCCGGACTTGCGCCCGCAGCCGGGCACCTCGTGCACATGCCGGCGCACATCTACATCCGCGTGGGTCGCTACCACGATTCGACGCTCACCAACATCAAGGCGACGGAAGCCGACATGAGCTTCCTGGCGGCCTGCCGTGCGAATGCGCCCCTGTACAAAGTCGGCTACGTGCCGCACAACTGGCACTTCGGTGCGGTCACCGCGGCAATCGAGGGCTGGAGCGCGAAGTCGATCGAACTCGCGAAAGGCACCGCCGCGTTGATTCCCGATGATCTGATGCGTGATCCGGCACTGGCCGTGACGCAGCACTTCTATGTGCAGCCCCTGTATCTGTACATCCGTTTCGCACGCTGGGACGACATTCTGGCCACACCCCAGCCGGCGCAGGATCTTCTCTATGCCCGCGCCGTTTGGCACTACGCCACCGGCATGGCGAAGCTCGGCAAGAAGGACGTCGAGGGCGCGAAGGCCGAACTCGCGGCGCTGTCGGCGGCGCGGGCCGATCCGAAGATGGCGGACATCACGTTCTTCGGCATCAACAACGGGCTCGCCATCACCGCGGTCGCGCAATCGATGCTCGAGGCGGAGGTCATGCGTGCCACGGGCGACCTCAAAGGGGCGATCGATCGCCTCGAAGTGGCGCTCGATGCGGAGTCGGAGCTGAGTTACACCGAGCCGCCGGACTGGTTCTACCCGGTTCGCCATGCACTGGGTGATGCCCAGCTCGCAGCCGGCGATGCGGCTGGTGCCGAGACGACCTATCGCGAGGATCTGGCGATCTTCCCGGAGAACGGCTGGGCCTTGTACGGCCTCGCCGGTGCGTTGCGCGCGCAGGGTAAGACCGAAGAGGCAGCGTCCGTCGATGAGCGATTCGAGCGGGCCTGGGCGCACGCCGACATGCCACTCACGAGCACGCGGTTGTAGGCGAAGAGCGGCGCGTTAAAGCCTGATCGAAGCTTGTGGGAGCGGCCCTGGGGGCGGC